>JABDMI010000071.1 GCA_013001575.1 Gammaproteobacteria bacterium | reverse complement strand
AGTAATGTTGATTTACCCGAGCCATTCAGACCGAGCACACCGATCTTGGCGCCCGGGAAAAAACTCAGTGAAATATCACGCAAAATAAACTGTTTGGGGGGAACCACTTTGCTTACGCGGTTCATGGTGTAAATGTATTGAGCCATGTTTAGGAATTCGGTGTTAGTTCAAAAAATTAGTTGAATATTATAATGAGAAAGTCGTGACGATCCCAAAATGTAAATTTTATTTGCGTCGCGTTGTGATACCCGGGGTAGAGTGCCGCTGCATAAAAGCTTGTACTTTGGCCTTGGCCAATTTGGGTTTTTCAACCCGCGCGATGTGCATGACCGCATCACCACCATGCACCAAAGGTAATTTGGTCATACCAATGACCAAACCCGAATGTGGACTGATGATGTTGATTTCCTTGTCGCTATAGGGAGATGAAATAGTTCCCAGCATCTGGCCTTTGCTCACATGGGCGCCCAGTTTTAAAGTGCTGTGATAAATGCCGCTTTCCGGCGCGCGTACCCAGCGATTCTCAACCGCGATCACGGGTTTTTTATGGGTTTCTTTTTTCTTGACCTTGGGCAACATGCCGATAAAACGCATGACATTCACAATGCCTTTAACCCCGCCACGGATGCCGGTTTCATCAAAGCGTAATGCTTCCCCGGCCTCATAAGTAATGACCGGAATCTTCTTTTTTGCCGCCGCCGTTCTAAGCGTGCCTTTGGTTAAACCGGAATTTATGATCACAGGTGCGTCAAATGCCATGGCCAGATTCTGCATATCCTTATCGGTGATCGAGGCACGAATTTGCGGGAAGTTACTCCGGTGTATCGCACCCGTGTGCAGGTCGATTCCGTAATCGCATTTTTTAACCACCTGGGTCATGAAAGTATTTGCCATGCGTGAAGCCAGACTGCCTTTTTTTGTACCGGGAAAGCAGCGGTTAAGGTCGCGACGGTCGGGTAAATAACGTGACCCGTGCACCACACTTAAAACATTTACGATTGGAATTGCGATCAAGGTGCCACGCAATCGTTTTAATGCGGGTAAACGTAGCAAACGTCGGATAATTTCGATTCCGTTGAGCTCGTCACCGTGAATAGCCGCTGATACAAAAATGGTTGGACCCGCGTATTTACCATTGAAAACCTCAACACTCATACTGACTGGCGTGTGAGTGTAAAGCTGTCCGACGATCAGGTCCATGGAGGCGCGTTCGCCCGGCTGGATCTTGGTGTCATTGAAAACAAATGCATCGTTTTTGGGAAGTGCCATATTAAGTTTCTTTGGTAGTGATTGTGATTATTGATTTTTGTGACGGGTGTTTTTTTCCAGATAGTCGATCATCTTACTGGCAATGTCCACGCCGGAGGATTTTTCTATACCTTCAAGACCGGGTGATGAATTGACTTCCAATACCAGCGGGCCTTTACGCGAGCGTAAGAGGTCAACACCGGCGACATCCAGTCCCAGTATTTGTGATGCTTGTACTGCTATTTTGCGTTCTTCTGCCGAGATCTTTTCGACAATCGCATAACCACCACGGTGTAAATTGGAACGAAAGTCGCCTTCTTTGGCATGCCGTTTCATTGCTGCGACCACTTCATTGCCTATCACTAAACAGCGAATGTCTTCACCATTGGCTTCTTCTATGTATTCCTGCACCAAAAATGTCGCTTGCAGACCACGCAAGGCTTCAATCACACTTTCAGCGGCTTTTTTGGTTTCACCCAAGACCACGCCCATGCCCTGGGTACCTTCGGTGAGTTTGATCACCACCGGTGTGCCCCCAACCAGGTCGAGCAGGTCATCGGTGTCGCCGGGGGAGTCGGCAAAGCCGGTGCGCGGCATGGGCAAGCCATGTTGTGCTAGGAGTTGCATCGAGACCAGTTTGTTGCGTGAGCGATTGATGCTACGGGAAGAATTGAGTGTGAATACCCCCATCATTTCAAACTGTCTAACTACAGCGGTTCCATAAAAAGTGATCGAGGTACCTATGCGTGGAATGATGGCGTCAAAATTTTCCAGCACACGACCCTGGAAATGTATTTCCGGATGGCGCTTGGAGACATTCATGTAACAGCGCAAGGGATTGACGATCTGAACATTGTGCCCACGCTCACGCGCTACATGCAACATACGTCGTGTTGAGTAGATCTGCGAACTGCGAGAAAGAATGCCGATGTTCATGTTTTTTTGGTATGCGCTCAGTTGCTTGATTATATCAGTCCGCTTCGGAAAGAAATTTGATAAATAGCACAGGCAATTTTCAGACAGAATAAAATGGAATTTGCCCGTCACAAGTTAATTCTTTTGCATTAGATCAATTATTCGATGATGAACTGGATACTGAAAGTCGCATGGCCTTACGCATCGTGCAATTATTTGCCAATTAGCCGTCCATTCTCTCCCAATTACAGCGCTGTCTGAGTTACAATTCTGCCTTCGATTTTTCACCAGTTTTTAGCCATTATTTAGCCTTTTTCGGAGTATTTTTCGATGTTTTCAGCCGATATGACCATTGCCAGTTTTGATCCTGAGTTAGAAGCCGCCATTAATGCGGAAAAAGTTCGTCAGGAGGAGCACATCGAACTCATCGCGTCGGAAAATTACACCAGCCCGCGAGTTATGCAGGCTCAAGGCTCGGTATTGACCAATAAATACGCGGAAGGCTACCCGGGCAAGCGTTATTACGGCGGCTGTGAGCATGTGGATGTGGCTGAGTCACTGGCCATTGAACGTGCCAAGGAATTGTTCGGCGCCGATTATGCCAATGTGCAGCCGCATTCCGGATCCCAGGCCAATGCCGCGGTTTACCACGCACTGGTCAAACCGGGTGACACGGTTATGGGCATGAGTCTGGATCATGGCGGGCATTTGACCCATGGTTCTAAAGCCAACTTTTCCGGCAAGCTGTTCAACATCATCCCTTACGGTATTGATGACGAGGGTGCAATTGATTACGACGAATTGCAAAACCTGACCGACAAACATCAACCCAAAATGATCATTGCCGGGTTCTCGGCGTACTCATTGCGTTTGGACTTTGCCCGGTTTCGAGAAATTGCCGACTCTTGCGGGGCGTATCTGTTTGTCGACATGGCGCATGTGGCCGGACTGGTGGCGACCGGACATTATCCAAACCCCTTGCCCTATGCAGACGTGGTTACCACCACCACGCATAAAACCTTGCGCGGTCCTCGTGGCGGTTTGATCCTGGCCAGAAAAAATGATGACTTGACCAAAAAATTCAATTCCCTGATCTTTCCGGGTACTCAGGGCGGACCATTGATGCATGTGATTGCCGCCAAAGCGGTCGCGTTCAAAGAAGCGCTGGAACCGGAATTCAAAGCCTATCAACAAAAAGTGGTTGATAATGCCCAGACTATGGTGAAAACCTTGCAAGAGCGAGGGTACAAGATCGTGTCCGACCGCACCGAAAACCATTTGTTGTTGCTGGACCTGATCGATAAAGACATCACCGGTAAAGTTGCTGATGCTGCACTCGGACGCGCCAACATCACTGTGAATAAAAACACCGTACCGAATGATCCGCGTTCACCGTTTGTCACCAGTGGCTTGCGTTTGGGCACGCCCGCCATCACCACACGTGGCTTTGGTGAAACCGAAGTCAAACAAGTGGCCAACTGGATTGCCGATGTGATCGATGACATCGACAATGAGAACACCATCAAGCGCGTAAAAAATGAAGTGCTTGAACTGTGCGCGCGTTTTCCGGTTTATAAAAGCTAGTACCATCACGGTTTATTAAATGCGTTGTCCTTTCTGCGATCATCCCGAGACCAAAGTTGTAGACTCGCGTTTAGCCGGAGAAGGGAGCCAGATACGGCGTCGTAGAGAGTGCGTGGAATGTGGCGAACGCTTTACCACATTCGAAAGCGCCGAGTTGGTCATGCCGCATTTGATCAAAAACGACAATACGCGGGTGCCATTTGATGAAGCAAAATTGCGGCGTGGCTTAACCCGCGCCCTGGAAAAACGCCCGGTTAAATCCGAGGCCATTGAGGCTGCTATCAGCCACATCATCAAGGCTTTATTACGCAGTGGCGAGCGTGACATTCCGAGTAATCAGGTGGGTGAACTGGTCATGAAGGAATTGCGTCAACTTGATGAGGTCGCTTATGTACGCTTTGCTTCGGTGTATCGCAGTTTCCAGGATGTTGACGCTTTTAAAGAAGAGATCGAGCGTCTCGAAGATGTTCGTGACGAGAACCACAAACTGCAATTGTCCTTGCTTAGTAAAAAAAACAAATCCAAAAAATAATCCCCGAACCCATCGCACTTATTGATTATGGCCGCTAATTTCACTCCACAGGACGAACACTGGATGCGTGAAGCCCTGGAGCTTGCACAGTCCTCGGCTGCAATTGCTGATCCAAACCCGCATGTGGGCTGTGTGCTGGTTAAAAATGCCAAAATGCTTGGCGCCGGGGCAACTCAAGCGGTTGGTTTTGCGCATGCCGAGGTCGTTGCTTTAGCTGAAGCGGGCGATGCGGCAGACGGTGCAACGGCCTATGTCACACTGGAACCGTGCGCACATCAGGGTCGCACACCACCCTGTGTGAATGCTTTGATCAAAGCGAAAGTTGCCAAAGTTATCATCGCCTGTGCCGATCCGAACCCTTTGGTTGCTGGAAAAAGTATTGAAAAGTTCAGACAGGCCGGAATTGAATGCGAAACCGGATTGTTAGCCAATGAGGCTCAAACATTGAACCGCGGTTTCATCAAACGCATGCACACAGGGGTTCCCTTTGTTACGGCAAAAATGGGGGTGAGTGTGGACGGTCGCAGTGCCATCGCCACTGGCGACAGCAACTGGATATCGAATGCGCAATCGCGTGCCGATGCCCACCAGTATCGTTCAAGCATGTCGGCAATAGTAACCACCGCCAATACCGTACTCGCCGATGACCCGCGCCTGACGGCGCGTGACCAGGATGACTTGTATCCGCGTCAACCCTTGCGAATCGTTCTGGATGCCAAGGCCCGGGTGCCAAACAGCGCGAAAGTTTTTCATCAACCGGGCAACACTCTACTAATTGTGGCTGGCGAGAATTTGTCATCTGCACAAAAGCAATTTTCAGACAACGCTAGGGTTGAAGTCATGGCCTTGTCTGCAGATTCAAGCCATTTTGAGCTACACGAATTGATGCAGGAATTGGGTCGTCGCGAGATCAACAATGTGCTGCTCGAGGCGGGTGCCGAGTTTCAGGGGCAATGCATCGCGGCTGGAATTGTGGATGAGTTGAGAATGTATCTGGCCCCGATGTTATTAGGCAGATCACCATTTGGAATAGTGCAGCTGCCAGAACTTGCTAGCATACAAGATCGGCAAGAATTAAAATTACAGGACGTGAAAACCATCGTTAACGATGTGCGCCTCATTTATCATTTTCAAAAATAGTCCAATTCGAGTTTAATTATGTTCACCGGTTTGATTCAGTCCACAGGCAAATTGCAGTCGCGGGAAAATACCGGCGGCGATGCACGTCTGGGCTTTGTTCTGGATAACATGGATCTGAGTGACATTGAAAAAGGCGCAAGTATCGCGGTTAACGGTGTGTGTTTGACCGCAACCGAGTTCACAGCCAATAGCTTCGTGGCGGATGCTTCTGAAGAAACCCTGGCATTGACCACGCTGGGCAACTTGCCATTGAATGCCACCCTGAATTTTGAAAAATCATTGACCCTAAAGGATCCGCTGGGTGGTCATTTGGTTAGCGGCCATGTTGATGGCATCGCAACGGTCGTTAACATGAAGGAAGCCTCGAATGCCTGGCATATACGTTTGGCAGCGCCAGAAAGCCTGTCGCGCTATATCGCCAAAAAAGGCAGTGTGTGTCTCGACGGCATTAGTTTAACAGTGAATGCGGTAGACCAGCACGAGTTTGAGGTCATGATCATTCCACATACCCACGCCCACACCAACATCCACACCTGGCAAACCGGCGGCAAAGTGAATCTCGAAGTTGACCTCATCGCCCGTTATCTCGAGCGTCTATTCTCCACAGACGCGATCAATGGCCCGAGTCGTGACGCGACTAGTGAGCTGACTTATGAGAAAATAACTGGTTCTGGTTTTGGACCTCAAAATTAATACGTGTGCATCATGAATGTAGTGAATATGCCAAATAATCTTCCCGATACATCGCAATCCACGATGTTCGCCGATATACCGGCGGTAATCGACGATCTCAAACAGGGCAAAATGGTTGTTCTGCTGGATGACGAAGATCGCGAGAACGAAGGTGATCTGATCATGTTGGCTGAGCACGTGCAAGCCAAAGATATCAATTTTATGGCGCGCTATGGGCGTGGACTGATCTGCCTGACCCTGAGTCGTGAGCGTTGTCGCCAATTACGCCTGCCACTAATGGTGAGTGACACCGATTCGCAGCGCACCACGAATTTCACTTTATCCATCGAAGCCGCAGAAGGAATTACCACAGGTATTTCCGCGCACGACCGCGCACTGACCGTGCAGGCTGCGGTCGCCAAAGACGCACACCCCAATGACATCAGCCAGCCGGGTCACATTTTTCCCTTAATGGCTCAACCGGGTGGCGTCCTGGCACGTGCCGGGCACACCGAAGCGGGTTGTGATCTGGCGCGCCTGGCGGGAGCCGAACCGGCGGCAGTGATCGTTGAGATCCTGAATGAAGATGGCAGCATGGCGCGACGCCCGGATCTGGAAGTGTTCTGTAAGGAACACGATATCAAAATGGCCACCATTGCCGATCTCATCAGTTACCGTTTACAAAATGAAGTCTCGATCGAACGTCTGGTTGAAAAGAATGTTCCAACCGATTTTGGTGAGTTCAAATTGTTCGCATTTGATGACCATGTGCACAGCACGGTACATCTTGCTCTGGTCAAGGGGGAGATACAACCAAACTCCACACCACTGGTGCGCGTGCATTTACAAGACACCCTGAGTGATGTGCTCTCGGTAAAATGGAAAGAACTCGGCTGGCCGCTTCGCAATGCCATGCAAATGATCAGTGAACAGGGTGAAGGCGTGATCGTAATTTTACGTCGCCACGAATCGCCACGCGAACTGATCGAAATGATCGAAGCACGTCATGTTACTCATGCTGCGTCACAAACCAATGAAGAACCGTCGCGTCAATTGCGTACCTACGGGATCGGTGCGCAGATACTGCGTGATCTTGGTGTGCGTAAAATGCGAGTCTTGAGTGCCCCTACAGTAATGTCGGGTTTATCGGGTTTTGGCCTGGAAGTGATTGAATACATCGACGAAAATAAAAATTCCTGAAAACAGAAAAAAGAATGAAATTATGTCAAAAATAATAGAAGGCCAGTTAAATGCCAGCGGATTACGAGTTGCCATTGTCGCGGCTCGCTTTAATGAATTTATCGTGGACTCGCTGGTCAAGGGCGCTGAAGATTGTCTAGTGCGTCACGGGGCCAAAGCCTCGGACATTCATCTGGTCAAAGTGCCAGGAGCCTTTGAGATCCCGGTAACCTTGAAACATCTGGCCAGCTCGGATGACTATGACGCAATTATTGCTTTAGGCGCGGTGATACGCGGGGCAACCCCGCATTTCGAATACGTATCCGGCGCGTGCACCAATGGTATCGCTAAAGTGGCTCTGGATTCGGGCAAGCCAATTGCTAATGGCGTGATCACGGTAAACAGTATTGAACAGGCAATCGAACGTGCTGGTACCAAAGCCGGCAACAAAGGTGCTGAGGCTGCACTGGGTGCAATTGAAATGGCATCGATTTTGCGTCAGCTGTAGTCTTGCTGCCCAGAATTTTATTGCCGATAAAAAATATACTCCTTATGAAAACACTTCCACCAAAAATCGATTTCGGTGCCCGCTCGCTTGCACGTCAATTGGTCATGCAGGCTTTATATCAATGGCAATTGAATGCACTTGACTATAAAGATTTGAACAAGCAATTCGGTGAAGACAAGGATTATAAAAAAACCGACCAGGAATACTTTGCTTTATTACTCGAAAACATCATGAGCAATGTTGAATCTCTGGATGCCGACCTGGAAAAATTTGTTGATCGTCCATTGCTGCAGCTTGATCCGATATCGCACGCCATTTTGTGGCTCGGGCTGTATGAATTTAACCAGCATATCGAAATCCCTTTTGCGGTGGTGATCAATGAAGCGGTTAAATTAGCTAAAAAATTTGGTGCAGAAGACAGTCATAAATTTGTTAACGCTGTGCTAGAAAAAGCGGCAGCAGAAATTCGTTCCACCGAGATCGAGCATAAGAAAAAAACCGGAAAATAAGCCGACACCATTTCAACCCAATTCATTTAAGGTGCATTAATGCCGTTATCCGAACCCGTTGCACGACAACAAATTCATCAACGTCTGATCGATTGCATCGGTTATGAACGTGAAGATGGCTTGTTCGATATTGAAGGCCGCTTAACCGATACCAAATCCTATGCCTTTGACACCACTTTACGCGGGCACATGAAACCGGGTGATTATATTCATGACATGAAAATGCGCCTGACCGTGGATACCAGCTTTACCATAGTGGATATCGAAGCGGTCAGCGATCATCATCCGTACCCGAACTGTGGTGTGATCACGCCAAATTACAAGGAACTAATCGGACAAAGGATCGTTTCCGGTTTTACGGCGGCGACCGAGAAAGCGGTTGGTCAAACGCGGGGTTGTACCCATCACACCGGGTTACTGCGTGATCTGGCAACCGTGGTTTTCCAGACGCTGGGCCCCTTGCTTGCCAAGCGTCGCAAAGAACAAAGCGGTGCCGAGATCAAGGACATGACCCGCGAACTGTTCAAGAATCGCAAACCGCCCATGATCGACGGTTGCCATGCCCTGGCGCGCGATAATGAGAACGTAAAACGCTTTTTTCCCGACTGGTATATGCCGAAAAATGACCAGGACGAAAAATGACCAGGGCGAGGATGACCACCACCCGGATCCTGCAACGGAATAATGACTGAAGACGAATTAATCCAGACTTTTTTTACCTCAGACGTGACAGACCCGTATGTGATCCTGGGTGTGGGTGACGACGCCGCAATCCTGCAAGTGCCCGATGCACATCAACTGATCACCAGTGTGGATACCTTGCTCGAAGGTGTGCATTTTCCGTCAAACTTTGATCCTGAATTATTGGCCAGCCGTTGTCTGGGTGTGACCCTCAGTGATCTGGCCGCAATGGGTGCAACCCCTAAATGGATCACTTTATCCCTGAGCCTGCCTGAGGTGGACACGGCTTGGTTGCAGATTTTTTCCCGAGCGCTAAAACGTGAATGCCAGGCCTACGCGGTGCAGTTGGTGGGAGGCGATACGGTGAAAGGACCTTTGGCGCTGAGTTTAACCGTAATGGGAATTGTTGCAAGTGGTCAGGCCCTGCGCCGCGATCAGGCAAACGTTGGTGACCAGTTATATGTGTCAGGGTGTCTGGGTGGGGCAATGTTTGCATTGGAGTGCTTGCAAAATAATCTCGACTGCAATCAAGAACTATTACAGCATTACACAGCGCCGCAAGCGCGAGTGTTGTTAGGGCAAAAATTATTGGGCCACGCAAACAGCTGTATGGATATTTCGGATGGATTGCTTCTGGACGCGAGTCGCTTGGCCCGTACCAGTAAGGTCGGCATTCAAATTGCAATGGAAAAACTTCCGCTGCATCCCGCATTAGCCGCCCTCGATCTGGATAAACGGCTAAAGCTGGCCTGTGCAGGGGACGATTACGAATTGTTGTTTAGTGCGCCTGACACCGAAGCTGAATTTCTCAAAGGTCTCAGTCAAAGATTGGGCCTGCCGATCAGCTGCATTGGCGAGATCACCGCAGGCGAGGGTGTAACAACAACCTTATATGACCAGCCATATCAACAATCGGATACGGGCTATCAGCACTTTCGCTAATTACTGATACACTGCGTCTATGTCAAAAAAATCCAGTATACCGCCGGCCGAACTAAGGCAACAATTCATTAAGCACCCGGTGCACTGGTTAGCCTTGGGTTTTGGTACCGGTTTGGTGCCTAAAGCGCCAGGTACGGCGGGCACTTTGGCGGCACTTCCTTTCATTCTGTTAACGGCGTCACAGTCACTGTCGATTAAATTACTTATACTCGCAATAATTAGTCTGCTCGGTATCTGGATATGTGGGAAAAGCGCCGACTTGCTCGGCGTGCACGACCACGGCTCGATTGTCTGGGACGAGATCGCCGGATTTTATTTGGTCATGCTCTTTGCGGCGGTTAGTATTCCTGCACTGCTGATCGGTTTTGCATTATTTCGGTTTTTCGATATCATAAAACCTTGGCCAATCAAGCAATTAGACGCGCATGTTCATGGCGGACTTGGTATTATGCTGGATGACCTGATCGCAGGCTTGTTTGCTGGAGCCGGATTGTATTTATGCGATTTTTTACTTAGCAACTACACCGGATTCACGATTTGAGAAATCACAACAATCCGTCATTATAAAAATTAGAATTTTATGGCAGAAATATTCGACAAATTAGGCAAGTACGTCATTGTTAACAAGGTTGGCAAAGGCAGCACCGGTGATATTTATTTAGCACATGATCCATTCTACGGTCGTGACGTGGCTATCAAGGTGTATAAGTCTGATCATTTGGATGAGCACGAAGAAGAAGCGCAACGTAAAATGTTTTTTAACGAAGCGCACATGGTTGGGATGCTCCAGCACCCGAACATTTTGCCGATCTACGATGCGGGTGAAGAAGAGGGTCGCTATTTTGTGGTCATGGAATTCATTCACGGTGCACGCACATTATCCTCGTATACCAAAAAAGATAAATTGCTCCGCATGGACGATGTACTGGAGATCATTTTCAAAGTGGCCAAGGCCTTGCATTACGCCCATGGCCGTGGGGTGGTGCATCGCGATATTAAGCCCAGCAATATTATGCTGACCATGGAAAACGATGTTCGTATTATCGATTTTGGTATAGCCATGGTGCAAAACGCAGAGCTTTCCACCATTGATGGCATTGCGGGCTCGCCGAGTTACATGGCGCCCGAGCAGATCGAGTCCAAAGACATCACCATGCAAACCGACCTGTTCTCTCTCGGGGTTGTGATGTATGAAATGTTGACCGGCGCACGACCGTTTGTGGCCAGTAGTCTGTCAAAATTATTACACCAGATCGTGTATTCAACCCCGATCCCGATGCACACCGTACGCAATGACGTACCGGAAGTGCTAGAAGATATCACCATGCGTGCCATGCAAAAAGAACCGTCCCGTCGCTATGGCAGTGGTTTGGAGTTTGCCGCAGATCTGACCAATGCCTTCCAGCATCTTAATGACCAGGAAGACATCCTTACTCAGCAAGAGCATTTCAGTAAATTGCGTCGCCTCAAGTTTTTCCACGATTTTTCCTACCCTGAAATCTGGGAAGTGATGCGCGCCAGTGTCTGGAATGAATACTCCGAAGGCCAAGAGATCGTTAAAGAAGGCGAAATGGACGATTGCTTCTACATCATCGTTGAAGGTGAGGTCGGGGTAGTGAGTGGTGGACGCACGGTAGGGCATCTGCGTACCGGTGACGGCTTTGGTGAAACCGGCTATTTGCAATCGGCCCGGCGTTCGGCGTCGATCATGAGTGAAGGTGATGTTACTGTATTGAGGGTCAGATCCACCTTGCTGGAACAAGCCTCGGCGGCCTGCCAACTGCAATTCAACAAGGTCTTCCTGCGTACTCTGATCCGACGTCTACAAAGTTAGGCTAATACAAATTTAAGACGTTATAATTGCCGGCCAATGTAAACCGCTTTCGGCAAATTTCTTACAGCGCATGAAAAATTCCATCCAGACTTTCGGTCTCAGGCCAGGCCGTGTTCTCGCCCAAAAATACGAAGTCATCTCACTGCTGGGAAGCGGTTGGGAAGGCGAGGTGTATAAGATTCGCGAAGTGGATACCGGAATAGATCGTGCAGCTAAACTGTTTTTCCCGGTTCGCAACATCAAGAACAAAACCATTAAAGCCAATGCCAAACAGCTGCATCGTTTGAAAGATTGCAATATGGTGATCCATTACCATAACCGCGAAGTGATCCAGTTCCAGAGACAGAAAGTGGTGGTGTTTATTTCGGAATACGTGGAAGGTGAATTGCTGTCGGATTATTTGAAAAAGCAACGCGGTAAACGCCTGACTCTGTACAAAGCCGTGCACTTGTTACATGCACTGTGTGTGGGAATTGAAGAAATTCATCTACTCCGGGATTATCATGGCGATATCCATGAAGGCAATATTGTGGTTAACCGTTTAGGTTTAAGGTATCACTTGAAAATTCTGGACTTTTTGCATAATGATGAAGGCATTCGTAAAAACCAGCGTGCAGACATTATTGATCTGGTGACTTTGTTTTATGAATTACTCGGTGGCCGAAAGTTTTACGCCAAACAACCGCAAGCGGTTAAAGATATTTGCCGGGGCTTGAAAAAAACCCTTATTCTCGAACGCTTCAAATCGGTTGAACAATTACGCCGACATCTAGAACAGCAGGACTGGGGTAAAGTTTGAGTTTGTCGTGTAGAAACCCGCTAACAATTGCGCCGATGCGAATAATCTACTCCTGAATACGAGTCAACTCCACTCCACATAAGAATGCTCGTCGAACACAACGACTCATGATCTGATAATAAGGTGTGATGTCGGCGTCAATAAGTTGCCGTCGCGCAATAGCCAGCGCAATTCCTTTTGCAAAAATACTAGAGTTATTAATATAAAGCAATTTCAAATTTTGGTCTGTAGGATTAGTCTGATAGACTTGTGAGAAATTACATGTGCGTCAGGATAAGAGGTATCTGAAGTTGAAGCTGACCAAGCAACCTGTCACTCCGCTAGCATTCGTAAGCTTCGCACCAGAACGTCTTGGCGTTAAACTCAAGAATTCGAAATGGCAATAATTCCAAAAATTCAAATGTCTCCCGAAGGGCCTCATTTTTCCAAACTGGTTCAAGGCTATTGGCGTCTTGCAGAATGGGGTTTGAGTGCTCAAGAATGTTTGGCATTCATGAAAGAGCATATAAATCTTGGAATTACGACGGTTGATCATGCTCATGTGTATGGAAATCCTCCCTGCGAGAGCTTGTTCGGCGAGGCATTAAAACTGGAGCCATCATTGCGAGAGCAGATTGAGATTGTGTCAAAGTGCGGGATTGTACTTGGAAGTAAGAACAATATTCCACATTATGATTCAAGCAAACAAGCGATCATATCGTCGGCTGAGTTATCGCTTAGTCGCCTAGGCATTGATTACCTGGATGTATTGCTTATTCACCGACCTGATTTTTTGATGGATGCTGATGAAATATGTGAAGCGTTCCATCAACTCAGATCTGATGGCAAAGTAAAATATTTTGGTGTGTCCAACTTCACCTCAGCCCAAATGTCATTACTTCAGTCTCGACTGGATATACCCTTGGTGACCAACCAGATCGAGCTCAATCCGGGTAATGTGGGTGTGCTTGATACAGGAATACTTGAAAATCTGCAACAAACCAGAACTCGCCCGATGGCATGGTCCTGTTTGGGTGGTGGAGAAATTTTCAATCCAAAGACTGAAAAAACAAAGCGCATAGTTGATGAATTGAAAAAAATAGCGAATGAACTGAATATCGATTCGATTGATCAGCTTATTTATGCCTGGGTTATGAAAATGCCTTCCAATCCGGTGCCGATTTTGGGTACCGGAAACATTAGCAGAATTAAAAAGGCCGTTGATTCACTTCAGTTATCACTTACCCGTGAGCAATGGTATAGAATGCTGTCAGCATCTCGAGGTCATGACGTAGCCTAGTTTCGAGTCTGGCATGTTAAGCATAATTAGCTTAATTATAAAAGACACCAATTATAGACACACAAAAATTGTTCAATTTTGAAGCCTCATCATAGGCTATTTTAATTACCTTAATAAATTCAAAATCAAAAAGCCTGCATATAGCAGGCTTTTATTCTCAAACTATAAAGTTCTTATTAAACGCGTTTGTCTTTCTCGATCAAGGCGTAAGCCGAGTGATTGTGAATGGACTCAAAGTTCTCTGATTCCACCACATACGCCACCACCCGTTTATCCGCATTAAGGCGTGCGGCCACATCGCGTACGATGTCTTCCACGAACTTGGGATTATCGTAGGCACGTTCGGTCACGTATTTTTCATCCGGTCTTTTCAGAATCCCGAAGAGTTCGCAAGACGCTTCTTGTTCAGCATACTCGATCAATTCCTCGATCCACACAAAGTCTTCCAAGGTTGCTGCGATGGTGATGTGCGAACGCTGATTGTGCGCGCCGTAGTCGGAAATGCCTTTTGAGCATGGACACAGGCTGGTCACCGGCACCGTTACTTGCACGGTTAATTCATTGTGATTGCCTTTGCGTTCACCAATAAAGGTCACCTGATAATTCAACAGACTTTGCACTTTCGAGATAGGAGCCTGTTTCATTACAAAGTACGGGAAAGACATTTCTATGTGTCCTTCTTCCGCTTCCAGACGTTCGGTCATTTTGGATAAAATATCTTTGAACGACTTAACACTGATCTCGCGCTCGTAGCTTTCCAGAATTTCCACAAAGCGCGACATATGCGTGCCTTTGAAATTATGTGGCAAATTCACATACATATTGAAATTGGCAACGGTGTGTTGATCCCCACCGGTACGATCCCGGATCTTGACCGGGTGCTGGATGGATTTAATACCAACCTTGTTGATGGGTATTTGTCTTAAATCTTCACGACCCTGTACGTCTTCGATCTGGTCAAATTTTTTGTTTGCTGTTGCTGTGCTCATAATCATTCCGCGGTGTGTACGTCTTGGTTAACTGAAAGCTGAACTACTCAAAATATTACACGGGAATTGAGAGCAGGGGAGTTACAGGATCAGGCGATATTTATTTTGTTACTCGTTTTGTTACTCGATAGATTGGGGCAATGGGGCCAGGATTCAATGGCGGATTGTAAACCTTCGGCGTCCAGACCGATACTGCTTAGACACTCTTCCCTAGAGCCATGTTCAACAAATTCATCCGGAATACCCAGATTCAGGACAGGCATTGCAATATTATTGGCCTGTAAATACTCATTCACGGCACTCCCGGCGCCACCGGCAATGGCGTTGTCTTCCACAGTCACAAAAGCGCTGTGCGTGGCACTGAGGGATTGCAACAGTTCACTATCCAGTGGTTTGACAAAGCGCATATTCACCAAAGTGGCGCCAAGTTTATCGGCAAGTGGGCGAACATTTTCCAACAAGGCACCGAATGACAAGATAGCCAGACCCTGACCCTTGCGAACCATCTCGGCTTTGCCCACCTCCAGGGTCTGGAGTTCTTTGTTGATGGCGACACCGGGACCCTGGCCGCGCGGATAACGCACAGCACTCGGCTGGTTTAGCGCCAAACCGGTGGACAGCATTTGTCGACATTCGTTCTCATTGGCCGGCGCCATGACCACCATGTTGGGTACGCAGCGTAAGTAGGTCAGATCAAAACTGCCAGCGTGCGTAGGCCCGTCTGCTCCCACCAGTCCGGCGCGATCGATGGCAAACACCACGGGTAAATTCTGGATGGCCACGTCATGGATCAACTGATCGTAGGCGCGTTGTAAAAAAGTGGAGTAAATGGCAACCACCGGTTTCATGCCGTCACAGGCCAGACCCGCTGCCAGGGTTACCGAATGTTGTTCGGCAATGGCCACATCAAAATAGCGGCGCGGGAAGCGACGCGAGAACTCGACCATACCCGAACCTTCACGCATGGCCGGAGTAATACCAACCACCCGTTCATCGTGTGACGCACTATCGCAGAGCCATTCGCCAAACACTTGGGAATAGGTTGGCGTGGTCGATTTTTTCTTTTTCACCGAACCACTTTCACGATCGAAGGGACCGGGTGCGTGCCACTTGATCGGGTCCGCTTCGGCCGGCGCGTAGCCTTTGCCTTTTTTAGTCACAATGTGCAAAAACTGCGGACCCTGCAACTCACGCATGTTCTGTAAAGTTTCGATCAGTAACATCACATCGTGACCATCAATTGGTCCAATGTAGTTAAACCCGAGTTCTTCAAAAATGGTGCCGGGTAAGACCATGCCTTTGACGTATTCTTCCGATCGGCGCGCCAACTCCAACGCCGTCGGAATGCCCTGCAGAATCTTTTTACCGCCTTCTTTAATGGTGGTGTAAGTTTTTCCGGAAAGGATCTTTGCCGAGTACCTGGCCATGGCGCCAACATTTTCCGAGATCGACATTTCATTGTCGTTCAGCACCACCAGCAGATCCACATCCAGGGATCCCGCGTGATTCAGCGCTTCAAAGGCCATGCCCGCGGTCATGGCGCCGTCACCGATTATTGCGGCAATGCGTTTGTCCTGGCTTTGGTGGTCATTCGCGATCGCCATGCCCAGGGCAGCACCGATCGAGGTACTGGAATGCCCCACGCCCAAAGTGTCGTATTCACTTTCAGCCCGTTTGGGAAACGGTGCAAGCCCGTTCCATTTGCGAATGGTTTTTAATTCATCGGCCCGCCCGGTCAAGACCTTATGCGGATAGGCCTGATGCCCCACATCCCAGACCAAACGGTCTTTGGGGGTGTCGTACACATAATGCATGGCTACCGTGAGTTCCAAGGCGCCCAGACCGGCGGCAAAATGACCGCTGGTTGTACTCATGACCTCGATCAGATAGTCACGCAATTCCGTACACACCTGCGGCATGTCAGAAGCCGGCATCGCTCGCAACGTTTTCGGCGAGTCGATCTGCGACAACAATGGGTAGCGTTCAGAATTCATATGGGTTTGGAATAAAGCTCGACAGCAGCGTAGTAATCGACCATTTTACCTGTTTGCGGCAAGCCTGAGCAGCTTGTGCCGGACGGCTTGCAAAATTTCACGCTCAGGCAGGATGAGCGTCACGTTTTACCGGTAAACCATCGGGTTTATTGTTGTCTGTTGACAATAAATTGAGCCAATTTGCGCAATGCAACAGAGTTTTGTGGCAGCTTGTCCAAAGCTTCCAAAGCATTTTGATAATGGCTGTCGCGTAATTGTTGAGCCTGCTCCAGGCCCAGTACGGCGGGGTAAGTGGCTTTGCCCAATTCACGATCGGCCCCGGCGTTTTTGCCCAGTGTGCTGGTGTCACCGATCTCATCCAAAATGTCGTCCTGGATCTGAAAGGCCAAGCCGATCTCTTGGGCAAATAATTTCAAATGCTCACGCGATATTGTATCGAGTTGCGAATTTAAAATTGCGGGCATGCAAATGGCGGCCTCGATCAAAGCCCCGGTTTTCAAACTGTGGATCTGTTCCAGTTGCGTGGGAGATATCCGATTGGCACTGGCGGTTGATTCCAGATCAAAGAATTGGCCGCCGGCCATGCCAAACGTTCCACTGGCGTGACTGAGCATTCGCACCAGTTGCAATCGTTGTTCGGCATTTGCCTCCAGACTTTCATCACTGGCCAGGATCTCAAACGCCAACACTTGCAAGGCATCTCCTGCAAGGATCGCGGTGGCTTCATCAAATTTAATATGGCAGGTGGGACGACCGCGGCGCAGATCATCATCGTCCATGGCGGGCAGGTCATCATGAATTAATGAATACGCATGGATCATTTCAACCGCTACGGCGATGGTATCCAGGCGTTGTGGGTGGATACCAAAAGATTCTCCACTGGCGTAGACCAAAGCGGGTCGCACACGTTTGCCATTCCCCAATACCGCGTAACGAATCGCTGCGTGCAAGCGTTGTGGAGCCAGATCTGCGGATGGCAGGCGTGCCTCCAGGGCATTTTCAATACGCGTTACAAATTCTTGCATGTGAAAATAGTAATTGTGTGATGTGGAGATTGTGTGAATTTAGTGTGCGTAAATAAAATTAATTATTCTTCTTCTGCATTTTGCACACTGAGCTCGGCTTTGGCTTGCAGAGTTTGTACTCGTTGCTCGGCCTGCTCCAGAGCTTTTTGACATAAACCGGTTAATTTCACGCCACGTTCAAAGTGTTGCAAGGTCTCATCCAGCGATAACTGGCCGTGCTCCATTTGCTCGACCAGACTTTCGAGTTCCTGAATGGATTCTTCGAACATCGCGATGGCTGGTTTTTTACTCGAAGTTTTCTTTTTTGTCATGATGTTTCTCGTACGGCTTTTGTCGATTGTTGCGAAGAGCTAGCATTTTACGCGACTGCGCAAATTAATTTGCTTAATTTGTGAGTGATAATACTACGCTCAGTTCAAAATATGGTCATAGCGATTCCGACCTATTATTTTGCGACATAAGCGCTACTCAAGATCATGAGTTGTGGCTAAATACGGCCTGAAAGAAGAGTGGGTCAAGAAAGATTGACAGCCAATCTTAAGTGGCGTAAAGTTAGAGATATTAGACTTTGTCTAAATTCAGTTAACTTATTGAAATCATTATGAAATCAGGAGATTGTTATGGCACTAAAAGGTTCCAAGACCGAAGCTCATTTGAAAGAGGCATTTGCCGGTGAATCACAAGCAAATCGCCGCTATTTGTATTTTGCAGCCAAGGCCGATATTGAAGGCTACAACGACGTTGCCTCAGTCTTCCGTTCTACCGCTGAAGGCGAAACCGGTCACGCGCATGGCCATCTGGAGTATCTGGAAGAGTCGGGCGATCCGGCCACAGGATTGCCAATCGGTGCAACCGGCGACAATTTGAAAGCAGCGATTGCTGGTGAAACCCATGAATACACCGATATGTATCCGGGCATGGCCAAAGACGCTCGCGACGAAGGCTTTGATGAAATTGCCGACTGGTTTGAAACTCTGGCGAAGGCCGAGCGTTCACACGCCAATCGGTTCCAAAAAGCTCTGGATAATCTCGACAGTTAATAACTGGCGTTTGTATAAGCAGAGTGGCGTTGGATAAACGCTTTTGAAAAGGGGCGTTATGCCCCTTTTCTTGGTTATGCTAAATCTATTATCAATGCCAATCCTGCTTCAAGCATGAACCTTAATCAGATCACCTTGCCAAGTAGCAACATCGCGAGCAGTCGAAATTTTTATTTGCGCATGGGGTTTACCCTGATCGTGGATTCCAAAGAGTATTTACGCTTTTTGTGCCCCGACGGTGATGCAACATTTTCTTTGCATCTGCATGACCCAAATAATACCGGTGGGCACAATACCAGTCTGGTGTTTTTTGAATGTGAAGATCTCGACGAGCGTGTTATGCGCTTACAAAAGCAAGGTTTTGTGTTTGAATCCGGACCCGATGATCAATCCTGGCTGTGGCGTGAAGCCCGTTTGCAGGATCCCGACAATAACCGTCTGTGTTTGTACCGGGCGGGTGAGAACAGAGTGAATCCACCCTGGCGTGTGAATATCAATAATAAAGACAAATAATTTTAAGGTGAGTTATGAGTAGCAAACGTGAAGGCAGTCTCGAAGCACCTATCCGGCATCCTCTGGACTGGAAGTCGGATAATTTCTATAACGAGAAAAATCTGTTTGAAGAACTGGAACGGGTGTTTGATATCTGTCATGGATGCCGCCGCTGTTTTAATTTGTGTAATTCATTCCCGACCTTGTTCGATCTGGTCGATGAATCCGAAACCTTCGAGGTTGACGGGGTAAAAAAAGAAGATTACTGGCAAGTGGTGGACCACTGCTATTTATGCGACATGTGTTACATGAGCAAGTGCCCGTACGTGCCACCGCATGAATGGAACGTGGATTTTCCGCATTTAATGTTACGCGCCAAAGCGGTGAAGTTTAAAAAAGGTGAAACCTCCACACGCGACAAACTTTTGAGTAATACCGACGGGGTGGGACGTTTCGCCGGCATTCCGGTCATCGCGGAAACGGTGAATGCGGTAAATCGTTCCAAAACCGGTCGCAAACTTTTGCAAAAAACCCTGGGGGTGCACGCCGATGCGCCGGTGCCCGAATACCATAGCAAATCATTGCGTAAACGCCTTAAAAAGCATCAGGCTTTGGTTGTTCCTGCCGAGAGTACCGCGACCACCACCGGCAAACTTGCCCTGTTCGCCACCTGTTACGGCAACCGCAATTTGCCCAGCATGGGTGAGGATATGGTCAAAGTGTTTGAACACAACCGCATCCCGATCAAACTGGTGGATAAAGAAGTTTGTTGCGGCATGCCCAAATTCGAGTTGGGTGATCTGGATTCACTCGAGGAATCCAAGAACAAGAACATTCCTGTGCTGGCGAAACTCGTGGATGAGGGCTGGGATCTGACAGCGCCGGTGCCTTCCTGTGTGTTGATGTTCAAACAGGAGTTGCCATTAATGTTCCCCGACGACCCGGATGTGATCAAGGTGCGTGATGCATTCTACGATCCGTTTGAATATCTATTGCTGCGCCACAAAGAACAAAAACTCAATACCGAGTTCAAGACCGTACTTGGTAACATTTCATATCAGGTGCCATGTCATCTGCGAGTCCAGAACATCGGGCTCAAAACCAAGGAAATGCTGGAATTGATCCCGGATACCAGCGTGGATGCGATCGAACGATGCTCCGGCCACGATGGCACTTACGCGGTCAAAGAAGAGTTTCACGAAATCTCCGTTAAGATCGCCAGACCTGTCGTGAATAAAGTGAAAAAAGCCCAGCCGCAGCACTTTACCAGCGATTGCCCAATGGCCGCCGAGCAGATCATGGCCGGTGTGGCGAAAGACGAGAAGGTCTCGCAACCGGCCGCCATGCACCCGATCAGCTTATTGCGAAAAGCTTACGGAATTTGATCAACACATTTCATTTACTAACATCCAAGAATAGAGAATTACATGAACAACAAATTATCACGCGACGATCTCATGTCACTGGAAGTCTATGCCGTTGAGCGTCCGTCCTTTCGTGACAAGGTCATGCAGGAAAAAACGCACCGGCGTCTGGAAATTACCGAGAATGCCAATCTGTATTTTGAAAATCGCCTGACCTTGCAATACCAGATCCAGGAAATGCTGCGAGTCGAGCGTATTTTCGATGCTGCTGGGATCAACGAAGAACTGGACGCCTACAATCCGCTCATCCCGGACGGCAAAAACCTGAAGGCCACTTTTATGTTGGAATACCCCGATATCGAGCTGCGAAAAAAACGCCTGGCCGAATTAAGAGGGATTGAGGACCAGACGTATTTGCAGGTAGAAGGGTTTGACAAGGTCTACGCAATATCTGATGAGGACCTGGAGCGGACCACCGATGAAAAAACTTCCGCGGTACATTTTACGCGTTTTGAATTCAGCGATGACATGATCAAGGCCTTGCGCAATGGTGCCGATTTGCTGGCCGGAATTGAGCACCCGGCGTTTCCGCCCAAGCACATCACGGTCGCCGAAAACATCAAACAGGCACTTGTGAAAGATTTTGCCTGATCAGGAATAAGCAATATATATCCTAATTGGGTAATTCTCGGGCAGAAATCAAATTATCTGCAAAATAAAGTCTGGAAATCTCGCCAGAGTCTAAAGCTCACGCTACAATGTGTGAGCTTTTTTGTTTTTGTATTCATTAATAAATTTTAGAAAACACCTATGGCAAAAAAATACAGCGCTGCGGATATTGAAGTCTTAAGCGGTCTGGACCCGGTACGCAAACGTCCGGGTATGTACACAGACACCACGCGTCCCAATCACCTGATTCAGGAAGTGGTCGATAACAGTGTTGATGAGGCGATCGCCGGTTACTGCAACAAAATTGACGTTAATGTCTATAAAGATTCTTCCATTGAAGTGATCGATGACGGCCGTGGTATGCCCGTGGACATCCATCCCAAAGAAAAAATTCCCGGAGTTGAGCTAATCCTCACACGCCTCCACGCCGGTGGTAAGTTTTCCGGCGAGAATTACGAGTTTTCCGGCGGTTTGCATGGTGTGGGCGTGTCGGTGGTCAATGCCTTGTCGGAAAAACTCATCGTTAAGGTAAAACGCAATGCCGCCGAGCACAGTATGCAATTTGCCAGTGGCAAGCGTAAACAAAAACTGAAAAAAATTGGCAAGGTTGGTGAGAAAAACACGGGCACCAGTATTCATTTCTGGCCCGAGAAAAAATATTTCGACTCCATCAACATATCCCTGCCCAAACTCAAGCACCTGTTAAGAGCCAAAGCGGTTTTGTGCCCGGGCTTACGCATACGTTTGTTTGTGGAGCGCACCGGTGATCGTGAAGAGTGGTGCTTTCAGGGGGATCTTTCCGAGTACTTATTGCAGTCGCTCAAAGAAGAAACTCTGTTACCCGCTGAAACCTTCAGTGGTTCCAAGCAAGGCAACACCGAGCAAGTTGATTGGGCAATTGCCTGGCAGGCGGAGGGTGATCTGCTGACCGAAAGCTATGTGAATTTGATTCCGACCTTAATGGGTGGCACGCACGTGAACGGCTTACGTACCGGCTTGACCGATGCGGTGCGGGAGTTTTGCGAATTTCGCAGTCTGTTACCGCGTGGCGTGCGTCTGGCGCCGGACGATGTCTGGAACCGGGTCAGTTATGTACTCTCGGTCAAACTTAAAGATCCCCAGTTCGCAGGCCAGACCAAAGAAAAACTGGCTTCACGCGAATCCGCGGCCTTTGTTTCCGGGGTTATGAAAGATGAATTTTCAACCTGGTTGAATCAACACCCGGACGCCGGGGAAGCCATTGCCCAAATGGCCATTAGCAATGCACAAAAACGCTTGCGCGAAAGTAAAAAGGTCGTACGTAAAAAAATTGTTACCGGTCCCGCCTTGCCCGGGAAACTCGCGGATTGCACCTTGCAAAGTCCTGAATTGTGCGAGTTGTTCTTAGTGGAAGGCGACTCGGCGGGCGGCTCGGCCAAGCAGGCGCGCAACCGTGAGACCCAGGCGGTGATGCCACTGCGTGGGAAAATTCTCAACACCTGGGAAGTCGATTCCTCACAAGTGCAGGCCTCACAAGAAGTACACGATATTTCCGTCGCGATAGGGGTTGATCCCGGTTCGGAAAAAATTTCCAATTTACGTTATCACAAAATTTGTATTCTGGCGGATGCCGACTCGGATGGCTTGCACATTGCAACCTTGCTGTGTGCGTTGTTCTTAAGACATTATCGACCCCTGGTTGAGGCGGGGCATATATACATTGCCATGCCACCTTTGTACCGTATTGATGTGGGCAAACAGGTGTTTTACGCTCTGGATGACAGTGAACAAAAAGGCATTCTTGACCGCATCGAAGCTGAAAAGATCAAAGGCAAGATCACCACTACACGTTTTAAAGGTTTGGGTGAAATGAACCCGCTGCAATTACGCGAAACCAGTATGGCGCCCGAAACACGCCGCCTGGTGCAACTCACGCTGGATGCAAAAGACAAAACCCATCAAATGATCGACATGTTGTTATCCAAAAAACGTTCCAAAGATCGCAAAAAATGGCTGGAAGAAAAAGGCATGTTGGCCACCATTGATTGATCCATGTCTCCAGGTCTAAAAAAATCTACAGGTGATATGTTTGGCGGGCACGCACAGTTGTACGCCGAGGCCAGACCAACATACCCTGAAGCGCTGTACGATCATATTTTGTCGCTTTGTGCTCACAAAGAAACGGTTTGGGATGTAGCAACCGGTAACGGGCAAGCGGCCGTACCATTGGCTAAACGTTTCGAGCGTGTGTTTGCCACAGACATCAATCAACAACAGATCGCGTCAGCAATTCATGGCAACAACATTGTGTATTCGGTACAGTCTGCGGAGTCAACCGATTTTCAGAATAATAATGTCGACCTGGTCAGCGTTGCCCAGGCATTACACTGGTTTGACTATGCTGAATTCTGGCCTGAGGTGGATCGGGTACTGAAACCCGGTGGTTTGTTTGCGGCCTGGGGATATGACTGGACCAAAATTGATTTTGAGATAGATTTTCAGTTACAGAAAAATCTGGTCGATGTGTTGGAGGATTACTGGAACCCTAAAGCCCAATTGCTGTGGGGCGGGTATCAAGCCGAAGTCGTAAATTTCCCGTACGCACGAATTGCTAGCCCCGATCTTAATATTGAATTGTATTGGACTCTTGATCAGTTGTTCCAGTACTTTTTGTCCTGGTCGTCAACTCAGGCCTATATGAAAGATAACGGGACTGATTTTTTGCACAAAGCCAAACAACAAGTCGCTGCACACTGGGGCGATTCAGAAACAAGACTCATCCAGTGGCCGATCCATACATTGTTCGGCTATAAACCATCGTTCTAATTTACAGTGAAATTACAAAAGATTTTCTTACGGAAATAATATGAGCAACCAAGAGTTAAACTTTGAAGGCGTCGAACAACTCCCGGTAAAGGATTTTGCCGAACGATCCTACCTGGATTATTCGATGTATGTCATTCTCGATCGGGCCTTGCCGAGTGTGGCCGATGGCTTAAAACCGGTGCAACGCCGCATCACCTATGCGATGAGTGAATTGGGTTTAAGCGCGGCGTCCAAACCGAAAAAATCCGCACGCACGGTAGGTGATGTGCTGGGTAAATTCCACCCGCACGGCGACAGCGCCTGTTACGAAGCCATGGTCCTGATGGCGCAACCCTTTTCTTATCGTTATCCCTTGATCACCGGGCAGGGCAACTGGGGCTCGCAAGACGACCCCAAGTCTTTTGCCGCAATGCGCTATACCGAATCGAAAATGAGCGCCTACGCCAAAACCCTGTTACAAGAACTGGGTTCGGGCACGGTTGAGTGGAAAGCGAATTTTGATGGCACCCTGCAAGAGCCCGAAGTGTTGCCCGCGCGGTTGCCCAATTTGTTATTGAATGGCACCACCGGTATTGCTGTGGGCATGTCTACCGATGTACCGCCGCATAATATGCAAGAAGTTGTGAAAGCCTGTGTGCATTTACTTGATAAGCCCAAAGCCAGTGTGGCCGAGCTGTGTAAATACATCCAGGGTCCGGATTATCCAACCGGTGGAGAGATCGTTACCCCGCAATCCGATCTGGTGGATATTTACAAAACGGGTAATGGCACCATGAAACTACGTGCCAGTTACGAAAAAGACGGACAAAGCATTGTGATCTATGAATTACCGTATCAAGTTTCGGGGAATAAGGTCCTGGAGCAGATCGCAACTCAAATGCGCGCTCGCAAACTGCCCATGGTCTCGGATCTCCGCGATGAATCCGACCATGAAAATCCGGTGCGTTTGGTGATCGAGCCGCGCTCCAACCGAGTGGATTGCGAAGCGCTGATGTTGCATTTGTTCGCGACCACCGATCTGGAACGCACCTATCGTATTAATATGAATGCGATTGCCCTCAACGGCGCGCCAAAATTATTTGATTTACGCACTCTGCTTAAGGAATGGATCAGCTTTCGACTCGACACCGTTACACGCCGCCTGAGATATCGCCTGGGTAAAGTAGATGCACGTTTGCATATTCTGGATGGGTATTTGATCGCGTATCTGAATATCGACAAAGTTATCGCAATTATTCGAAAAGAAGACAAGCCCAAACCGGTGTTGATGAAAAAGTTCAAGCTCTCGGACATTCAAGCCGATGCGATCCTTGATCTGAAACTACGCCATCTTGCCAAACTTGAAGAGTTTAAAATTGAAGGCGAGCGTAAGGAATTAGCGGCCGAGAAAAAAGATCTGGAAAAAACTCTCGGGTCAAAAACGCGTTTAAAAACCCTGGTGAAAAATGAACTTAAGGCCGATGCGGAAATTTACGCCGATGAACGCCGCACCCACATCATAGAACGTGCTGCAGCAAAAGCCATTGATGAAAGCTCATTAGTGCCGAGTGAACCGGTTACCGTCATATTATCTTCGCGTGGATACATTCGGGCGGCCAAAGGTCATGATATCGATGTTTCTGGCCTGGGTTACAAGTCGGGTGACGAGTACTTGGCTGCTGCACAAGGTCGCAGCAATCAACAGGCGATCTTCCTTGATAGCACTGGTCGAACTTACGCTATCAATGCGCACGGTTTACCGTCGGCACGCAGTCATGGTGACCCGTTGGCGAGTTATGTCAAACAGCCTGACGGTTCGGTGTTTGCCGGTGTCATGATGGGAGCAAACGACTCGCGATACTTGCTCTCCAGCAGTGCCGGGTATGGCTTTGTGGTTACACTGGAAAATACTTTAACCCGAAACAAAGCCGGGAAAAAAGTTTTGTCTGTTCCCAAGGGTGCGAATGTATTAACCCCCAGTCTGGTACACGATTACGACAATGATCTGATTGCGGTGGTCAATGATCAAGGCCGTTTACTGGTCTATGCATTGAGTGAGGTGCCCGAATTGGCCAAAGGTAAAGGTAACAAGTTGTTCGGGATCTCGGCCAAGAAATTCAACAGCGGTGATGAGAGCGTGATTGCGACAGTTGTTGTCCCGGAAAATGGAATATTAAAACTGGATACCGTCAATCGCACCATGACCCTGAAGCGCAAGGATCTGGAGGCGTATATGTCTGAACGTGGTAAACGCGGTAGCTTGTTACCCAAGGGCTGGCGCAATGTTAAAAAAGCCTATGTTGAAACAAAATAAGCAAGCAGGTTCAGAAGCAAAAATAACCGGCCACTGGCCGGTTATTTTTATTGTTGTGAATCAGTTTTTATTTAAGCAGACTTTTTACGCTTGTCCGGATCAAATGGAATAATGTTATCGTCTTCGTCAAAGCCCAGTTCTGCAAGTTCTTCGGCAGTTAAATTCAAGGCCCGTGTTTCGATACTCGCATCAGGTTCGAGATAGGAATAATTTTCACGATCAACCGGGAAGTCTTCATCAGCCAATCCGAAGTCCGAAGGCGACAATCCATCCGCATCGGTTAATACCGGGGCGACGCGGGTTTCGGCATCTACATCGATTTTTTCAGAAGAAATAGTGGTTGCATTTAATGGATCCTCAGAATCAGTAAATATCTCTTCATTAAAGACCATGGTTTTGGAAAAATCTTCATCTTTAGCAATAGTTTCAAAATCGGCTTCCAGGGCAACAGTTTCGTCATCCATTAAGCCGGGTAATTCGAGATCGAGGCTTTCTGCAAGATTACCCTTTAATTCAACAGTCATGGTTTCTGCGTTTTCTGATGGAATCAGATCCGGATCCAGTTGCAGGTCACCAAAGTCTGCGCTTTGGGTTTCCATGGTTCTGGTTTGACGCGTACCAACAATATCATCAACAAATTCGTCAATTTCCAGATCGCTACCCAGGTCTGGTACGTCATCACCAAGACGTGCATTCAATTCAGCTTCAAGCTCGGGGAAGGCAGTGGTCAATGAAACCAGTTCACCCGTGTCATCGATCATGCCGACTTCGTAAATTTCTTCAGCCACGTTTGACTTACGCGGCCCACCTGATTTTCTGGATGAGGTATCTCTAAGGTTGTAATCGTCTTCGATTTCAAGCGTTGGTGAAATACCCGATTCGCTGGTATTTATCTCAAGCGACGAACTCTCCAGATCGAATGGATTGTCTTCAATTTCGGTATTGAGAGTGTCTAAGGTCGCATCCTGCATTCTCTCCACAGGATTGCTCGACAATGACTCAACTTCAGGAGTGACAATGCTGTCTTCAATCGCTGAATTTCTGAGTCTTTCCTTACGAGCTTTATTTTTCTCTAGGTAATCCTGCTTACGCGCATGCTCACGCACAGAACGAATGAAGTCCAGACGCATTCTGCGGCGTACGTTTGGAATAATGAATTTCCAAGTGGCGAAAGCAAAGGCCAAGAGACTGGCCAGTAGGGCAAATAGTCCGAATTTTCCAAACAGACCGGATGATTTTTCGCCGCTGCTTTGTGAGCCAGGAACTTCAACTTCGGGTGTTAAGTTTTGACCAGATTGATTTGGTGTGATCGCAACAAGCGGTACTTCGACAGCTGCCTGTGTGTCTTTGTTTCCAGGGAATAGTTTACTTGTATCCGGAATGTACTCTTGCGCTATGGCCAAACCGCTATTTCTACCTTGAATTCTCTCCAGCGAAAGAGCTGAAAGTCGCATAGATGCTGTCATGACAGGCAATTGTGTTTGTGGCGCAGGAGTAAAGCTGGTTACAGCAGTTGCTGCATTATTCAGGTTTTCTGTGTTATGGCCTACAGCAGTACTTTCCGAGTTGCCGGGGATTATGTTGGCAGGTGTTGCGCTTGATACTGAAATGGCTGAATTATTGTTTTGCGGGCTATTTATGATCGCAGCCATTTTATCCGGGCTAATATTGCTGATTGCATTGTCAATCGCGGGAATGTTGATAACCGCACCCAATTCAATGAGATTGGGGTTGTTGTTAGTAAAAGCTTGCGGGTTACTGCTGTGAATTGCAGCAGCCAGGTCCCACACAGAGCCGATAGGTCTGTCTGCGATACGCGCCGCGATGGTTGACAGGTTGTCGCCAACTTTAACAACGTATTGTGAGCTCTGAGCAATCGGTCCACCGTAATTAACAGCTCTGGTGCGTGTGGTTTGTCTTGGACTTACACTGCTATCAGTGCGTGTATTGTTTACGGGTTGATACACAGAATTTGCCAGACGTGCTTCTCGAATAGGAGCAGGGTCAAGCATCAGTGTGTAGGTGCGTTCAATAATTGGTAGTGACTGACAAGTGGTTGCAATGGCAATTTCACTAATGGGTTCTTTTACAGCAGTTGTGGATGAAACCTGCAATGCCAGTTGGCCGTTTGAACGAGTCATATTCAACGTGGCATTCTTTACTGATGGCAGGCCAGAATTTGCCGTGCTGTTTACAACACTAAAACAGTCGTTACTGATTCTTTCACCCGGAACTGTACTTAAATAGACCATGGCTGATAAAGGTTCACCCAGATTGGAATTAACCTGGATATCCTGAATCCCCAGAGCATAAGAGTAGGAAGTTAGTAGTACAGCACTTGTCAACGGGATCAAGTATTTTCCCCCGATCATTGATCGCACATGTCCAAATTGTGAATCAGCTGACGTGGCTCCTTGAGTGCGAATGGATTGAGTCGCTTTTAGGTATCTTGCCTGCTTGCGTTGTTTATGTCTTTTTGCCATAACGGTTGCTCTCTCGAATAACACCCAGTGATAATTAATCTTCAAAATTGTCGGGAAATTTCACTTTTAGGTTAATAAGGTGAAACAGCCTGTATTCCCAACAAAGAGGTATATAATTCATACCGTCTTATGATAGTTTAAAAAAGCGCCATACTCTAGCTAAAATCTTGATTTTTTAAGGTTTTTAGGGAATTTTTGTGACGCAGTTCATGTTTTTTATCAAAATTGCTTGAAATATTTACAACAATGACTATCTAAGGGTTATTCAGCAGCTAATGATTTTGCCGCTGTGCAACAATAAATTTTTACTACGAGCGAGCGAATATGAAGCGATTTTTGTTATTTGGTGCCACCAATATGGCCGTGATCTTTGTCCTTACCATCATGTTGCGGATTCTCGGTGTAGACCAGTATCTGGGCACCGATATGACCAATATTTTGGTTTTTTCCTTTGCCGTGGGCATGGTGGGGGCGTTTATTTCCCTGTTCATGTCCAAGTCCAGCGCCTTAAGATCGACTGGTGCGAAAGTCATAACTACCCCGAGCAATGACGTTGAAGCCTGGTTGGTCAGTAGTGTGCAACGCTTTGCCAACGAGTCCGGTATCAAAATGCCGGATGTGGCAATCTATGAATCCAGCGATGTGAATGCGTTTGCCACCGGTGCTAAAAAGAACGATGCCCTGGTCGCCGTGAGTACCGGCTTGTTACAGAACATGGATCGCCAATCGGTCGAAGGGGTTCTGGCGCATGAGGTTGCGCATGTGGCCAATGGCGACATGGTTACCATGACCTTGTTGCAAGGTATTCTGAATACCTTTGTGATCTTCGTGGCGCGAATGATCGGTCAAATGGTGGATGGAAACCGAGGTAGGGGCATTGGGTACTTTGTGACTTATATGATCGCGCAAACGGTTTTGGGGTTTTTTGCCGAAATAATCAAAAGCTGGTTTTCACGCCAACGCGAGTTTCGCGCGGATGCCGGTGCAGCCAGTATGGCTGGACGCGGTCACATGATCGGTGCCTTGCAACGCCTGCAACAAGTGCATCAACCCGCTGCTTTACCAAAACAAATGCAGGCTATGGGTATTAGCGGACTGGTACCGAAAAACTGGAGAAAGTTGTTCTCGACCCACCCTCCTTTGGAAGAAAGAATTGCCAGACTGCAAAATCTTGACAATACCGTTCGTTAAGATCCAAACGGATTACCTCAAAATAATAAAAAAGCTGTCTTTTGACAGCTTTTTTATGTGCACAGGTGTTGTAGTTTTACACGGTAAATTTTGATCAATCGCTTTCCAGAACGACCTCGGGTTCGAGGGTGAATTTGCCTTGCATATAATCCGCCCCTAGTTGATACAGTACCGCCATGGTGTCGGCAGTCTCAACATGTTCTGCGATGGTTGCAATTTGTTTTTTATTCGCCATTTTGCACAAGGCTTTAACGATCTTCTGGCGGTCACGATTTTCCGTGAGACCCTGGATTAATGTGCTGTCAATCTTGAGGTAATCGATCTCGTATTCGTCCAGTAAAGTAATGTGTGACGGGTGTTTGCCAAAATGTTCAATGGCCAGACCAAAGCCTTCTCTGCGAAATTCTTTAAAGCGTTTTTGCAAGGAGACGCCTGATTTTTCGAGGTCGAAAATATCCTTTTCGACGGCCTCAAACACCAGATTGTCATTCTGGATGTTATGCTTTGAGATTATCGATTTAGCCCAGGGCAATAATTCTTCATCTTGCAGTGACTGTCTGGAAAGTCTTACGAATAACTTGGCATCCGGATATTGCTGGCAATATTTAATAGAAGCTCCTACCACCCAGCGATCCAGACTTTTGCTCAGATTGTTTCTCTCGGCCGTGGGCATGAACACATTAGGAAGAATAACGTTTTGCTCTTCGTCCAGCATGCGAATATACACATCGATCATGTTCTTACTGGTCATGCGCAAACTACTGATCGGAAACTGGAACAATTGAAAACGGTTTTGCAGCAATGCCTGTTTAATACGGCTGACCCATTCCAGATCGAAGGCTTTGGATTTCATGACGGTTTGTTCGTAATGTTTATCGATCTTGATCTTGCCTAATCCGGTTTTACGGACTTCAACGGATGCGTCTTTGGCACGTTGGATCAGATCACTGATGTTATCACTTTCTTGTTGCCACACAGCAATGCCGATAGAGCAACTGAGGGCAATTGTTTTTCCGTTAATCTCGCATTTATGTTCTTTTAAATGGTTTTGAAAATGCTTGGCCCAGGATAAAACATCGGCTTCACTGCCTTTTTGAGTAAGTATTGAAAAGGTGTTACCGCCAAAACGTGCATAGATGTCACCCTTGGAAACAGTTTCTTTTATCGCTTTGGCGAAACACTCGAGTGCCACATCCACGTGCAGAATGCCTACGCGCTCTTGCAGTGATTTAAAGTCATCAATTTTCAAATACAGCATGGCCCGGATACCCGTATCTAGAGGTTCCTTCAAGGTTTCCTGGGCAATATTCAAGAATTGTTTGCGATGATAGATCTTGGTCAATGGGTCAAGCTGGATGGAATCACCTGAAACTATTTGGGCTACCGGTATTTCTTTGAGGCACATGCGGATGCAGTCCTCGTCATCAAAATTATATGGTTCGATCAGGCAGGTCATGCGGACCGGTTCTTTTTCCGCATTCAGGATCTTTATGGCAATTTGATCCTGTTTAAAATTGCCCTGGCGTGCGGCTTTCAGTGCGCCACGCAGAATCACCTGTTCTGCAGGATTCACGTAATCCAGGATCGGACTGCTGTGTAGATCATTGTGCGGGTCCGGGCTGAGTAAAGAAATAGCCGGTTTATTAGCGTCAACTATGATCCCGTCCATCAAAACAATGGCAGGCAGGGTTGATTCAGATTTCAATACTTGTAATTGTTCTTCGTAATTTCCAATGCTTTTACGCAACTCTAAGAGCTCTCTGGCTTTCAGATAACTGCCCAACTCACGACAAGTTAAAATAGTAAGTCGGTCGGGGTATTCCATCGAGACCAGATCATGGGCGCCCATTTGTAAACAGATAGTCAGGGTTTTTTGGTTGACCTCTTCATGGATCATGATCACCGGAATGTATTTCTGAATTGCTTTGATCTCATCCACAATTTTTTCGTCGGCGGCCGAGAAATTCTTGGTACGTAGAAATATCAAATGCAATTTATTGTCTCGCAAAGCATCCAGGCAATCCTCTTCGTTCTTTGACCAGATCGAATGCACGGTAATTCCAGCATTTCTCAAGGTGCTATTGATATGCACTGAGTCATCTTCAAATGGCGAGATGATTGCGATTGTAATTCTTTCTGGCAGCATGACTTGTTATAGGTTTTCCATTGATTGTTATTTGATCTTGCGTTGGTTTTATTATCAAATTGGATCGGCGCGATTATTCATGACCAGGTCCAGCCAGCCACGTCCCAGGCTAGCCGTCAAGTGTAACATTATTCATGCTGAATTAAAGCAGCCAGGAACCAAGATTAAAGCCAGGTTTTATATGGGATTGTGGGTGAATCCTTGACCAATTTGGGAACCAGATATCCAGGAAGAATTTTTTGCATACTGGTGTGGATTTCTTTGGCTTGGGTCTGACATACCGCAAAATGGCTTGCCCCTCTGACCTGGTCCAGTAAATTCAGATAATAGGGCAAAACCCCGCAACTAAACAAGGCATGACTTAATTCAATCAATGTCTCTGGTTCATCATTAATATTTCTGAGCAATACAGACTGATTCAACATAGTTACACCTTGCGCGAGTAATTGCTCACACACAGCCCGCACCGTATCATCAATTTCATTGGCATGATTTGCGTGCAAGACCATGACGAGGTTTTTAGTCTGGCGAGAAATTAATTGCAAGAATCCGGTATCAATACGATCCGGTAATACGATGGGTTGACGTGTGTGCAAACGGATTGTTTTCAGGTGCGTGATGTTATCAAGTTCAGTGAACAAATTATCCAGTTTGTTATTACTTAAAGATAAGGGGTCGCCACCCGACAAGATCACTTCGTGAATACTTTTGTCAGCTCGAATGTAATCCAGTGCACCTTGCCAGCCTTGACGCGCGGCACTTTGTTCCGAGTAGGGAAAATTGCGACGAAAGCAATAGCGACAATGCACGGCACACGCCCCGGTCGTAATCATTAGGACCCGACCCGAATACTTATGCACAATACCCGGGACAGGATTGTGTTGCAGGTCGGCCACCGGGTCTTGGGTGAAATCTGGATGCTCGTCGGTCTCCGTACCCAGCGGTAGAACCTGTTGTAACAGCGGGTCATTGATATTCCCTTTTTGCATGCGTGACACATACGCCTTCGGAACTTTCAGCGGAAACAAGGCATGCGCCTGGTTGGCTTTAGTTAGTAATGCATGAGGTATATCCAATAAATCTAAAAGCATTGTTGGTTCTGTCACCGCATCGCGCATCTGGGCTTGCCAGTCTGTGGTATGTTTTTTAGACCAAGCAGTGTTATTTATCAGGCGTTTATTGCTTAAAGGCGTTATCATGGCTTTTTTCAATCTGTCATGTGGAGAAATAATGGCTACGTATAGTACCAATGAATTCAAGGGTGGTCTCAAGATCATGCTCGACGGCGACCCATATACAATCGTAGAAAACACCTTTGTTAAGCCTGGAAAAGGTCAAGCCTTCAGTCGCGTGCGGGTGCGCAACCTGAAAAATGGACGCGTAATTGAAAAAACCTTTAGATCTGGTGAATCGGTGGAAGCGGCTGATGTAATGGAAACCGATATGCAATATTTGTATAACGATGGTGAGTTTTATCATTTCATGGACCCAAATACATTTGAACAATTTGGTGCCGATGAAAATGCTGTTGCTGATGCGGCCAAATGGTTACTCGAAGAAGACATGTGTACCGTTACCTTGTGGAATGGAAACCCGATCACCGTCGTGCCTCCCAATTTTGTCGAGCTCAAAATTACCCAAACGGATCCCGGACTGAAGGGTGACACCGCACAAGGCGGCTCCAAACCCGCTACCCTGGAAACCGGCGCGGTTGTGCAAGTTCCCTTGTTTGTGGATGAAGGTGAAGTGATCCGTGTGGATACGCGCAGCGGTGAATATTCTTCGCGAGCCAAATCTTGAGGCATGACATTCGAGTCTGAGCTTTGGCGACCCACGGCGTCGCTGCAAACCCTTAAACACAGAGCGCGGATATTGCAAAATATTCGTGCTTTTTTTGCTGCGCGCAATGTGCTCGAAGTGCAGGTTCCATGCCTGAGTTCATCGAGTGTGACCGAAGTCCATATCGACAGTATTCCGGTAAAACTTTTGTCCGGAAAAACGTTTTTACACACCTCGCCCGAATACCCGATGAAACGCCTGTTGGCAGCTGGCATCGGGGATTGTTTCTATCTTGGCCCGGTATTCAGGCAGGGTGAAAGTGGCGAAAAGCACAATCCCGAATTCACTATGCTGGAGTGGTATCGAATTGGGTTTTCGATCAAGGATCTTGCGCATGAAGTGATAGAACTGGCCCGTGAGATCATGGATTGTGATGTTGAGGTTCAACACTATAGCTATGCGGATGTTGTGCATGAGTACACTGGCATAGATGTGTTTGATACCAGTGTGAGTGAAATTCAAGAAGTGCTGAATCAGAAACACATTGATATTCCGGGTGGTCTGACCGATGACTTTAGTTCTTGTCTCGATCTATTGGTCAGCACCTTGGTGTTCCCAAATCTAAGGTCAGCATCAGAAGCTTCACGACGAATTACGCTTATACAGGGGTACCCGGCCTCACAAGCGGCCTTGGCCAAGATCCAGAAAGATGCACAAGGGCGTAATGTGGCGGCACGTTTTGAGGTCTTTGTGGAGGGCGTTGAAATAGCCAATGGCTATGACGAGGTACAGGATGCCGAATTGTTGGCACAACGGTTTTTACAGGATAATCAACGGCGTGTGGCACTTGGAAAATCGCCAATGCCTGTAGACAAGTATTTACTCGAGGCCATGCGTTCCGGCTTGCCAGAGTGTGCGGGGGTTGCCTTGGGGGTTGATCGTTTGATCATGTTGGCCTTGCAAAAAAACTCGATTAAAGATGTAATGGCATTTCCTGTAGAGCGTATTTAAACCTTAAAAAGTTTGCTATAGTTATGTTTGTTATTGAAAAACCGAAAAAAATCGGAAAAGTTGCCATTTACGAATCACTTTTGATGCAGGCGCAGGGCTTGTTTCATGATGAAAACGATATGATCGCGAATGCGGCAAATTTGTCGTCCTTGATCTATAACTCGCTGGAAAACGTGAATTGGGCCGGGTTCTATTTTTATAAAAACAATGAACTGGTTTTGGGGCCTTTTCATGGCATGCCGGCGTGCATTCGCATTGAACTTGGCAAAGGCGTTTGTGGCACCGCTGCGTACACACGAAAATCCCAGGTAGTCAAAGATGTGCATCAATTTGACGGCCATATTGCCTGTGATGCCGCAACCCGATCCGAGATAGTGGTGCCATTGATCAAGAACGGTGAGTTACTGGGTGTTCTGGATATTGATAGCCCCATGGTGGCTCGCTTTACCGACGCCGATCGCATTGGCGTTGAGAAATTGGCCGAGGCGTTTTTAAAGTCTCTGGATTAAATACGGAAAACATATGTCAGATCACAATGGGTCAGAATTCAAAGGTTTCAAACCAAAACTTTTCAAGTTCATCAAGGATCTGAAAGCGAATAATAATCGCGACTGGTTTACCGAAAATAAACCCCGTTATCAATCCGATGTGGTTGAACCGGTGTTGCAATTCATGGACGCACTTAAACCAAAACTACACAAGATCTCACCGCATATTCTGGTCAAGGCCAAGGCACATAATGGTTCGATGTTTCGTATTTATCGCGATACCCGTTTTAGCAAAAATAAGGACCCTTATAAAGAGCATGTGGGCTGTCAATTTCGTCACGAGCTGGGGCGAGACGCCCACGCACCCGGGTTTTATTTTCATTTAGAGCCGGGCAATGTATTTTTTGGCGGGGGCGTGTGGATGGCTGATTCTGATTCCCTGCATAAAATTCGCCAATACATTGTGGATAATCCACGTGCCTGGAGCAACGTTAAAAAGAATGCAAAAATCAAAAAGTATTTTCCTGAGGGTATTGCAGGAGATGGATTAACCCGGCCACCGCGAGGATTTGATAAGGAGCATCAGCATATTGAGGACTTAAAACGCAAAAGTTTTTACCTGATGCGTTCGGTGCCCATGAAAACAGCCAAATCACCAGACATTGTTACTGAAGTTTCCGAGACTTATAAAGCTGCTATGCCGTTAATGCGCTTTCTGGGCAAAGCGCTGGAAGTTAAAATTTAACTTAAACTCTACAAAAAAACGGCCCCCGAAGGGGCCGTAAAGATTTGAGATGTATGTTGACTGTCGTCGTGACATCTCGGAGCGTATTCTGTAGTTATTCAGTAGACTTTATCTACTTTTTCCATTCTTTATGATTTTTCCGTTTTTAATAATTTTTGAGTTACCACTTTCAGAGCTGGCCATGCAAGAACTGTAAGATAATGGAGCTGGATTTGAGCTTGCTTTTCCATTCTTTATAATTTTTCCGTTCTTGATAATCTTTCCATTTTTGATTATTTTAGAATTGTGGGTCATTACACTTTGAATGCATGCCGCAGTTTCATAATTACAGCCGGACAGGCCAAGTGCGAGTGATAAAACTAGTAATGTTTTGATGGTTTTTTTGTTTCTGATAAACATGATTGCAGCACCTTTTAGTTGATTGTTGATTTTTGATTTTTGAATATAGAATTGGAGTATTATTTATTTTCTTGAATGAAATACATGCCTAGTCCCAACTTGATCTGTTGTTTCTCTGCAATAGCCGTTGAAGGGTCAATCTCACGTTCTGCTAACCAGTCATCGAAATCTTCGAGTAGCGCCGTGCATTTTTCTTCGACCATGACTTTGAACTCTGGTAACGCGGCAAGACTGACATAATCGTTAGTAACTTTTACCTGGAAGCGAGATTCACCATCAATGTCACGAGTAAAGTTATGGTGTGCAGTATTGCCAAGGTCAACAAAATCATCGATCAGTGAAAAAATCCTGTTTTCGTCGTAATTCATGGGCATGAAATATCTCTGTAAGACTTTTATTTCACCTGAATCATTAATTGCAATCGCCGATACTTGCTTTAATTCTTTCAGCATGGCGGTTGCGGGGATATCACCACCATATTTGTTCATTAATGAAGTGAAATTAGGTTCGTCGCCATCGACAGTGAGAATTAATGGCTTGCCATTTTGGTCAAGAAATTCTTTGTCTACGTGCCAGCCAGACAATAAGCGGCCCGCGTTATTCACGGTTTGCGGTATTTCTATCTCGCCACATTCTTCCTGTTTTTTGCGTATTTTGGTGACTTCGCTACGGCTTATTCCGGTCAGGATGGCGACTCTGGAGATATTGGTTTTACGACCACTGATGCCAAAATCTTCAGAAGCAACATCCACAAAAACCTCACGGGTAATTTTTGCAAATTGCTTATAGTTGATCCCGGCACGCAGCAAAATGCGGATGATTGGCCGCATAAGAACCGGGCAAGCTCGGATAATTGATCTGTAAATGTCTAAAGTCATAACTGGGTTGAATTTAAACATATATGACAAAATATTTTTATCAGACAATTAAAATTCGATTTGACATAATACAGAATGTTGATTAATTTTTAGCATCAACTTGCTGATAAATAACCAAAAAATACATATATGAGTTAAATTAATTCATATATGTATTTTTATGTTTTCATTGTGTATTGAATATCGAACACTGAGAATTGCGCAAATTTCCGTTCGGAAGTTTGACTAAACAAATTAAAAAATTGTGTGAGTGCTTATTTACTCAGCAAGAATGCTGAAGTGATGCTCAAAGTGGTCATTAAGATTCCGAGCAAGAAGCTCCGTAAGCAAAGCAGCTGTAACAGCGATGGTGTTTCATCGAAACGGGTTCGATCAGACTTTGTTTGAGTGAGGTGCCTTGATCATAAGCGTCATCGTCATCCACCAAGGTGCAAGCATAAATTCGCATGGTGGCATTTTTTTTGATGATCATTTTGCTGAAGGCACACATGAACTCCATGCGGCTGGCTTCATTTTGATAGGTGGTCATGCAAGATTCGGTCACAAAGGGCACTTCGGGCATTGAACCGGGTAAAGCAAAATCCGGAAAAGCCACAATCGTTATGTCTTCCGGCAAACCATACGATTTGCAAATATCACGATACTGATTATCAACGGCTTGGGTGTTTTCATCTTTTTCCAATTGCCGTGCGAGTGACACATTGAAACCCAATTGATGCAAGGCTTGCAAGCCTTGCCAGGCCTGGGCATAGGAATTCTCTCCACGCCCGGCGTCATGCCGTTTTTGGTCAGGATAATCTATGCTGATCCGAAAAGAGACGTCATGTGGCGCATTTTGCAAGGTGGCAATTTGATCCAGGCGTTTTAGAACAGGTTCGGTTCCGTTGGTCAAAACCATGCACGGTTTAAATTGCAGGCAATGATCAAGTATTTTGACCATTTGTTTCACAATAAACGGTTCACCCCCGGTAAAGGAAAATTTTTCCACATCCAGTTCAAGCGCTTCGGCGACAAAAGGCTTCACATCTTCCAGAGTGATGCGATCGAGTCTTGTGTCACCGGGTTTAGACCCTTCCAGGCAAAACGGACAAGCCAGATTACAGGCGGTACCGGTATGAAACCATAACTCTTTGAGTTCGCGCGGACGAATGTAACCTCTGGGGTCTCCCAGGGGCGTGGTGTGCCAGGACTTCTCGCGGGAAGAATTTAAATTGTCGATCAGATCGTTTTTTACTTTATCCAGCATGATTGTCACTTAACAACAGTCTCCGCCAGACTCAGCATCGGCATTGGCCGCCGCGGCATATGGGACTTCGGTGCCGCAACCTTGAAAAATACCAAAATGCCTGGAGCGATCGCCATAAAACTCAAAATGTTCTGAGAAGCGTGTGAGTTTCAACATGTCATAGGTATTGCCACAGACCGAAAACTGTTTGCCGGTTTCGATCAAATGATGAGCATCCAGAAAAAAGCCATGCTTTTGTTGCGGAATAGAACCTTTGTATACCACCGATTGACCATAGTCTTCACAAGCCGGTTCCAGGCCAGCGAGTTTAAACAATCGATAAGTGACCGAGTAGAATTTGATCTGCCCAATTCGTTCTTCCAGTTCCGGGTTTTCAATAGTCAGTCTGCGGTCTTCCACAATGCGAGGATCTAAAAATCCGCATTGTTTGGATAAGTTCTGGAAATCATTCCAGTACATGGCGCCGGATAAACATTCGCCGTACAAAACCTTGTCTTGTTGCAATTCCAGTGGAATGCGGCGGTCTGCATACACATCGGAAAAATACATCTCACCGCCATCTTTTAATAATCGATAGGCTTGTTGCAATACGGCGGGTTTGTCATGGGCCAAATTGATCACACAGTTAGACACGATGATATCAACGCTGCCATCCGGGATAGGCAAGGCATCCAGTTTTTCGATATCGCCTTGGTGAAACTCCACATTGCTTTTGGCATAGCCGTATTTGTCGGCATGGTATTGTTGATGCGAGCGCGCCACGGCCAGTTGTTCGGGCGTCATGTCCACGCCGATGACTTTGCCGTGCTCGCCAACCAGTTTGGATAGCACATACACATCACGACCGGCACCGCAGCCAAGATCCAGAATGGTTTTGCCTTCCAGTTCAGTCGGTACGACCAGTCCACAACCGTAGTAACGCATCAAGACTTCATCGTGCACATCGGCCAGACAATCCTTAATGTAGCGGGGCATCTGGTCGGTGTCGCAACAGGCATTGGTTTGCAGGTCCTGGCTTCCTTGTAAAGTCTCGCCGTAATACTCACGCACATCGGCTTTGACGTCTGTTTCATTAAGTTGGTCGGGTTCTAGTATTTTTGCATTCATGATATTTGTATTTTTTAAATTAACTATTATTGGCTAATCGAATTAGGCTATCTAAATTGTTAGCGGAAACCCGCGATTGTACCTTGTTGCTCTAGCGCTTTGGCTTATACCAGCTGGCCAGGGTATCGGCCTGGACTCCGAAAAGATAGGCAAGGGCCAAAAAGCGGTTTTGTACGGTGCGTTTCCAGTAGCCGTCTTGTTCCCAGCGCCGTGTGGACACGCGTATCGAGAGGTCGGAAGGCTTGAGTTTTCCGCTTTTGCGCAAAGCCCTGATCAGCGCCACCTCTTCAAACAGGGCTTGGTCAGAATGACCGCCACAAGTGGCATAAAATTTCGCGTCTACGAAAATTCCTTGATCGCCATAGGCAATAAAATGCTTACTGCGCCAATTGGTGAATGCGGAAATGAGTTTTTGGGTCCATGAAGTCGTTTCAGTATTAAAGGCAAAACGGAAAAAACCGCCCATCGCTCCCGATCCAATAATGGTCTGGATTTCCAACAGGGCGTCTGGTGATGGTGTTGCGTCGGCGTGTAAAAACCACAGGACATCGCCAGAGGCTTTTTCGGCGCCATGCCTTTGTTGTGCGCCTCGATTTTTATTAAAGCTAATGTGCGTTGCGGCATAGCGCTCGCAAATTGTCGAACAGGCTTCATCATACTTTGCATCCACGACCAGCACTTCATAGGCTTGATTAGGCCAGTTGCTAATTTGTTGCAATAAATTCACCAAGGCCGGATTATCGTCCAGGGTTGGGATAATAATACTGACCCGCATGCTAGAGAGTTTTATCGAGCCAAAATTTTAATAGCTTGGCGGATGTCGGCGTCAAACGCGTTTTATTGAACGCATCGGATAAGCGTTTCAAATATTCACTCCGTGTCGGGTAACAGAACAAACTTGCGCTCAAGTCTTTTAATCCGGTTCCGGTAGACAGCATGACTGAAAGCGGGGCGATCTGGTCACCGGCATCGGAACCGACTATGGTTGCGCCAAGCAGTTTATCGCTGCCTTTTTTGGTTAGCACTTCGACAAAACCAAGCTTGTCATCCTCGGTTTGGGCACGGTCAGAGTCTTTCCAGTCGTAGCGATAGGTATCCACTTCAATTCCGCGCTCTTTGGCATCCGCTGCGTCCAGTCCGATGCGGGCAATTTCCGGTTTGGTGTAAGTGCACCAGGGCAATAGGTCGGTATTGGTCGCGCTGTTGCCAGGGAACAGGGCATTTTGAATGACTGCGCGCGCCTGGGCGTCGGCGTAATTGGTGAATTGATATTTGCTGCTCACATCTCCGATGGCAAAAATGTGTTTTTGCGACGTGCGAAAATGCGAATCAACTGTAATGCCACGTTTGTGAGTTTCTACACCCGCCTTATCCAGGTCCAATTGCTGGAAATTGGCTTTACGGCCCACCGCAGCCAATACACATTCAACCTCCACCGATGTGTCGCCGGCCGTGACCAGAATTCCATTCTCAGAGGGCGCAAGTTGTCGAACAGCTTCACCCAATTGCAAGTGTACGCCACGTTGTTCAAGACTGTCGCTGACCAGTTTGGCCGCTTCCGGATGTTCGCGAATTAAAATTTGTTCGGCCATCTCAAACAAATGCACTTCACTGCCGAGATCCGCAAAGGCTTGTGCCATTTCACATCCGATCGGGCCGCCACCCAGGATTCCGATGGACTTGGGCGCGGTTTGCAGGTCAAAAATGTTTTCATTGGTGTGTACTGCAACAGATTCCAGCCCGGCTATGGGCGGTACAAAGGGTTCGGAGCCCGTGGCGATAACAAAGGCTTTGGCTTTGAGCTGTGCCTCACCGACCATTACGGTGTGTGCATCGGTAAATTTGCCCCGACCAAGGAAAACATCGATCCCGGCATCACTAAAACGCTCGACCGAGTCGTGATGCGAAATATTCGCGCGTACCTGATGCACCCAGTCAAAAGCCTTTTCCGGACTGAGTTTTCCGTTTTTTACTTTTTTTGCCGCCGCCAGTAAGGCCTTGGAGGGCACACAGCCTACATTCAGGCAATCGCCGCCCATGGCCTTGGCTTCGATCAAGGCGACCTTGGCACCAAGACCGGCCGCTCCAATGGCGGTTACCAGACCGGCGGGACCCGCGCCGATGACAACTAAATGATACTTGTCTTGTGGTATCGGATTTTGATAATCATGCGGAAAGATCAAGCTTTTCCATTCGGCATCGGAAGTCGTGCGTGAAATAATGTGTTCGGGCGTCATGTTTTGTCCTTGGATCGACTACTGGGTCTGTTGTTCAGTTTGGTTTTTATTTTCAGGTTCAAGTTCAGGTTCATGTTCTACTCCAGGGGCAGGTTCAATATGGGCGGCCTGGATCAGAGCATGTTTGGCTATTCGCGTGATCACGATGGTTAATATCAAAGTAGCGACTAAGCCTGCATACAAAAACCATTGCTGGCCTGACGAGGTTTCAACATTGCCACTCAGAACTTCCTGCAGATTTTTCGCTGTGGTGCCAAAATACACATACAACAGAGAGCCTGGCATGATCCCGAAAAAAGTCGCGATGGTGTAATCGCGGGGCGTTATTTTAGTCACGCCATACACATAATTGATCAGGGAAAACGGGAACACTGGTGAAAGTCGGGTTAAAAACACGATCAAAAAACCTTTTTTAGACACCGCGTCATCAAGATTTGCAAAATTGGGCATATCACGCGCACGCCCCAACACCCAGCCACGTAATAAACTCCGTCCTACCAATAAGGAAAGACTCGCTCCGATGGTTGCGGTAACCACAACCAGCAGCCAGCCCTGCAGTAAACCGAATAAATAGCCCGCCGCAAGACTGAACAGGGAAGCCGGTAAGAGTAGAACGATAGCTAAAATATACAAAACGCCAAACACGATCCAGGCCAGGCCTTGATTGGCTTCCACCCAGAGTAAGGCTTGTTCCAGGTAAGTTTTTACCGGCAGTTGCCATATGGCGAGAGCCAGCAGCACCAGAATAATCAAAGCAAAGATGTGTTTTTTACGCATACGTATCCAGAATAGTGTTTAATTTTTTGTCAAAGACTTTACTTGGGTTGTCTGCAAAATCAGCCCGGCTTAAAAACTGTTGACAGGCGTCGAGATCATCGAGGTCATACATACTAGGCCGAATTTGCAGATTAAGACCTTGCTTGATGCACATAGATTTCAATTGGCTAAAAACTTTATCTGTGCTCCAGGAAACCGATTCCAAATTCATCCAGGGTTTATTGCTGGCCATTAAGGTAACGCCACCATCTTGTGCCGGTATAAAAACCTGGGCGTAGTTATCCAGATTCTTTTCCACCGACCTTAACTGTTCCACGCTTAACAAAGGTGCGTCGCTTCCGATAAAGATAAGACTACTGTAACCCAAAAGGCGAACTTCATTATCAATCTGTTGTAAACGCTCACCCAAACCACCGGAATGTTGCGGGATCACAATCACAGGTCGTTGCAAAAGCTGGCTTGCCCAATCAGAATCCTCAATTTCAGACGGCGAGACAACTAATGCGCCTTGCCATTGCTCAAGCATGCCCAAGGTCTGTTCTAATAATAAAGTAGCAACTTCAAACGCCGCTTGCTGGCCAATTTCGGCTGCCAGTCGCTGCTTGCCTTGCCCGATTCGTGGGCGTTTGGCAAACACGATTACTGCACATTTTTCAGGTTTCGAGGTCTCAAGCATAGGGTATTGTAATCTACATCCCGATGGGAAAAATTCGGTGTTAATTTTTCGGTGGTAGCCGAGCAGCTTTTCTACTAATCTACACACATGAACCAATTAAGCCAAAACACCATGCTGGAAGCTTTCATGCAGCGCGACAGTGCGTTTGACGGAGTTTTTATTACCGGGGTCAAAACTACCGGTATCTTTTGTCGGCCGGTTTGTACGGCGCGTAAACCCCTGGAAAAGAATATCGAATTCTTTGACGACGTCAGCGAGGCCATACGCGCCGGATATCGCCCCTGCAAACGCTGTTCTCCCTTGCAAGCCACGGATGAGATTCCGCCAGATATTCAAAAGTTGCTAACTTTGGTTGAGAGGGACCCGCAAAAACGCTGGAAAGACTGGCAATTACGCGAAATAGGCTTACAGCCCGCGGCGGTAAGACGCTGGTTTCAAAAACACTACAACATGACCTTTCATGGTTACTCGCGTTTGCGACGCTTGGGGGAAGCGATGCAACAAATGAAACTGGGTGAAAATGTCACGCGCTCAATGGATGTGTCCGGGTACGAATCGGAAAGTGGTTTTCGCACTGCGTTTAAAAAGTATTTTGGTAATCCACCCGGACAATCCAGAGACTGTACCCGGATGTGGGTCAACCGGATCATGACGCCATTGGGACCGATGTTGATCTGTGCCAATGATGATGGTCTGCATCTTCTGGAATTTGTTGACCGGCGCATGTTGGAAACCCAGATCAAGCGGGTGCGTAAATACACCAGCTGTTATTACGTACCTGGTGAGCATCCAGTCATGCAAACCACCGAACAACAATTGCAAGAATACTTTAATGGAACACGCAAAAGTTTTGATCTGCCTATTGCATTGATGGGCACGGAGTTTCAGCAACAGGTATGGAAAGCTTTATTGAAGATTCCCTATGGTGAAACCCGAACTTACGCGCAACAAGCCATAGCCATCAAAAACCCCAAGGCGGTCAGGGCGGTCGGGACGGCGAACGGGGATAATCGATTTGCCATTATTGTTCCCTGTCATCGCGTGATCGGCGCTGATGGCAAACTCACCGGATATGGTGGTGGCTTGTGGCGTAAGCAGAAATTACTGGAACTCGAAGGGGCTTTATAAAGCGCTCTTCAAGAATCCCGCTTGACGGCAAAGTCAGCCAGAGCAAGTAAACATTTTTTGTGATCGGAATCCGGCAAGTCTTGTATTGCCGCTTTGGCTTTATCGGCTTGAGCAAAGGCCTGGTTTTCGGTGTATTGTAAGGCGTCGCTTTTGGCAATGACTCTTAATACCTCTTCCAGATAATCCTTACTGCTCACTTCGATGGCGTCCTGGATGATCTTTTTGTCATCACCTTTACTGAACTGCAATGCCCGAATAAGAGGCAATGTCGGTTTACCTTCGGCCAGGTCATCACCTAACGATTTACCCAGTTCATTGGCATCGGCCTGATAATCCAGCAAATCATCGACTAACTGAAAAGCAAAGCCTAAATGTGAACCATAGGCGGCTAATGCCTGACCTGTGTTTTTATCGGTCTCTGACAATATACCGGCGATTTCCATACCGGCGGCAAACAAGGTGGCCGTTTTACGATCGATCACCGCAAAGTATTCCGCTTCTGTGGTTTCGGCGTTCTGGATATTCAACAGTTGCAACACTTCACCTTCGGCGATGCGATTGGTTGCATCAGCGAGGATATCCAGGATTTCCAGATTGTTGAGTTCGACCATCATTTGGAAACTGCGCGAATACAAAAAGTCACCGACCAGTACACTCGCGGCATTGCCAAACAGATTATTCGCCGTTGGTGAACCACGCCGTAATTCGGAATCGTCCACCACATCATCATGCAGCAGAGTGGCGGTGTGAATGAATTCAATGATCGCTGCAGCAGCGATGTGATCTTTACCCTGATAACCGCTGGCGTGGGCAGCCAATAAGACCAATAGAGGGCGCAAGCGTTTGCCACCACTGTGGATAATGTGTTGCGAGATCTGGTTGATCAGCACCACATCCGATTGCAGTTGTGCGGTGATGAGCTTGTTGACGGCTTGAAAATCCTGGGCTACAAGATTAACCGCCTTATCGATGGCCGTGTTCAATGGGTTTCCTGATAGGTGTTTTTATTGTCAGTCCTTAAGCTAAAACTGGAATTTACGCTCTACTGGCGGCATGCTAACAGAGCCGTATGCGCTGTCAATGCAAATGGCTTGATTTTTAAGGAAAATTCCTTGCCAGAGCTTAAGAGTATTTCAGTAAATATTCGTCATTTTTGATTGACCGCACTGGCATTAATCAGTAGAATTCTCGCTCTTTGCCGGCCCTTGGATAGATCTCAAGCTATTCCGGGCGGCGTTCATCACTTGTTAAATCAAGCTAAGTCATTGAAGAGTAAAGAATAATGTACGCAGTAATCAAAACAGGCGGCAAGCAGTATCGTGTCAGTGAAGGCGATAAATTGCGCGTTGAAAAACTGGATGTTGCCGTTGGCGACGCGATTGAATTCGATCAAGTCTTGATGGTAGGCGAAGGCGCTGACGTCAAGATCGGTACTCCGATGCTCGAAGGCAGCAAAGTTGCCGCTAAAGTACTCGAGCAGGGTCGTGCTAAGAAGATCCGTGTGGTCAAGTTCCGCCGTCGTAAGCACTCACGCAAGCAAATGGGTCATCGTCAATCATTCACTGAAGTTGAGATCACCGGCATTTCAGCCTGAGTCTCGATTCACAGACAAGTTTAAAGTTTTAGGAGAGTAATATGGCTCATAAGAAAGCAGGCGGTAGTACTAATAACGGTCGCGATTCAGAAAGTAAACGCCTTGGTGTAAAACGCTACGGTGGTGAAGATGTGTTGGCCGGAAATATCATCGTGCGTCAACGTGGTACAAAATTCCACGCGGGTACCAATACCGGTCTCGGTCGTGATCACACTATCTACGCCAAAGCGGACGGTAAAGTGAAATTTGAAGTGAAGGGTCCCAAGAATCGCAAGTTTGTTTCGATCGTAGCGCACTAAGCTAAATCGAAATGCAGGTTCTGAAAGCTCCGCCAGTCGGGGCTTTTTTTATGGCATTTTTTATAATTGAAATTTTTGTCTAGGAAGGGCAATACGCAGTGCGTCCATTACAAAAACTCGAAATGTTTGATGGGCACGCATGCTTTGCCCATCCTACGTGTTATTAAAAATATAAAACTTAACGATATATACTGAAATCATGAAATTCGTAGATGAAGCATCAATCTGGGTCGCGGCCGGTAAGGGCGGCGATGGTAGCGCCAGTTTCCGACGTGAAAAGTATATCGAATACGGTGGACCGGACGGCGGCGATGGCGGCCGTGGCGGCAGCGTATACCTTATTGCGGATTCCGGAATGAATACCCTGGCCGACTTTCGAGTAGGTCGCAAGTATCGTGCGAAACCGGGCGTGAATGGTAGCGGACGTAATTGCACAGGACGCTCAGGCGAAGACCTTGAGATCGTGGTGCCGGTCGGGACCTATGTGTATGACGATGATACCGATGAGTTGATCGGGGATATCACCGAGCATGACCAGAAACTGCTGGTCGCTCAGGGCGGCACCGGCGGTCTGGGAAATGTGCGCTTCAAAAGTTCGGTCAACCGGGCGCCCAAGAAAACCACGCCGGGAACAGCGGGCGAAAAACGCAAATTGCGTCTTGAACTAAAAGTTCTCGCGGATGTAGGCCTGCTCGGTTATCCGAATGCGGGAAAATCCACCCTGATCCGTTCTATGTCAGCGGCCAAGCCCAAAGTTGCGGATTATCCTTTTACCACCTTGATTCCCAACCTGGGTGTGGTGCGCGTCGATGATTCGCGTGCCTTTGTGATGGCCGATATTCCCGGATTGATCGAAGGCGCCGCGGATGGTGCCGGACTCGGACATCAATTCTTAAAACATCTGGAACGTACACGTTTATTGCTGCATGTGATCGATCTCGCGCCATTAACAGAAGACATCGATATCGCTGCCGAAGCTGTCGCATTGGTGAAAGAGTTGGAAAAGTATTCTGACGAACTCATGGAAAAACAGCGCTGGTTTGTGTTTAACAAACAAGACATGGTCGATGAGGAAACATTCAAAGCGCGCGCTCAGTCCGTGTTGGATGCCTTTGATGGCGAACACCGGGTGTTTTATATTTCTGCCCTGGCAAAACAGAACCTGGATGAATTGAAATACGCGGTCATGGATTACATGGAAGGAATCGAAGCAGACGTCTAGTCCATTTTCTCGTTTTCAGCGACGATTCTTAGCGCTTCTTGCAACAAAATATCAACCTGCGGGTGAGATGATTCCAGGTCTTCCTTCATCAGCATTTGGTGCCCAAGACGGGTAATGAGTAAATTTTCTTTGGGGTAAATGATATTAAACTGCCCTAAAAATCCTTGCATGTTATACACAGGATCCCCGTTATATTCGCCTACCCAAATGCCGTATCCATAGGTCTTGTTGTTGTACGGCATCTGTTTGATCATATCGATATGTTGTTTAGCCAATATCCTGTTTCCATTCCATTGACCTTCGTTCAAGAATAATTGACCAAATTTCGCGACGTCTTTTGCCGCAGCAACTATGCCGCCAAACACGCGTTCATTACCACCCTTTTTATCCAGAACATAATAGCCGTCTTGCTGCATACCCAGAGGCTTCCAGAACGACTCTGAAATGTAGTCCGAAATAGTCTTGCCATTCAATACCCGTGCCAGAGTCGTACCCAGTAACTGTGTACCTCCGGAGTTGTAATGCTGAATGTCGCCCGGTACTCCTGTCGCCGGTAATTCGTGTACTGACAAGCGGGAAATATCATCATGGAAGGTGAATTTGGCGATCAGGGAAAACGGCGAATGGTCCATCTCTTTCCAATACAATCCGGCCGACATTGAACCCAGGTGATGTAAGGTCAGGGTAGGGCTTTGTTCGACCGGCCATTCGGGGATGTATTTTTTAACCGGGTCATTGATGTTGTCGATCAGGCCATCTTGAATGGCCTTGAGAATTGCAAAGGTGATAAATGATTTGCTGATCGACCAGATACTCGAGACATCTTCGGCATGACTGCCATTGAAATAATGTTCAGAGATCAGCTCTCCGTCTTTGGCGATCAAGAATGCTGTACTTTGGTAGGTTTGATGATGTTCTAGAATTTCCTCGGACAATGGCACCCGGTTATAGTTTTTGTGTTTTGGCCAAGGTTGAGGTTCTCCGGCTTCAATGGCGCGCAAGGGTTGTACGGTGAAATCGTGAATGCCCGCGTCGGTTTGTCCACGTAACCAGATGGTGCGAGCTGCAGTGATTAAATACGCACGGTCTGTTGCGACCAGGATTGACAGGAATGCAATGACAGCGATGAGTAAAACGGCGAGGAGTTTTTTCATCGGGCGATTATAAAATAATTTGCTCTAATGGATGTTTGTATAAAAAATTCGGGCACAAAAAAACCGGCAATAAGCCGGTCTTTTGAATTGCACTGAATTTAAAAAATTACAGAGCTTTGATCTTGGTATTTAAACGGCTTTTATGACGGGCCGCTTTATTCTTGTGAATAAGCCCTTTGGTGACTGCGCCATCGATCAACGGGGCGGCTTCGTCATACGCAACTTTGGCTTCGGCTTTATTGCCGGCGTCGATCAGGCTGACGACTTTCTTTAATGCGGTACGGAAACGTGAACGCAGATTTACGTTACGTATGCGACGTTTTTCTGAAGTGATCGCGCGTTTTTTTGCTGATTTAATATTTGCCACAAATTGCTCCTGGGAGTGTTCGAGTGTTTGCAGATCTGCTGTAACACCTAAACATCACACAAATCTCATAAAATAGCCGCGCATTATGCGTAAAATGCGCTTGGAAATCAACCGCTAGTGGCGAGTAATCTCAAATAATCGATAGGATTGATCGAAAATACGGGCTTAATTAGCGGCGCAAATCAGCTCAAGGTTAAAAATCAATTAAAACAAGGACTTATGCGGCTATAATCGGCAACTAAAAAACGCTATGCCTAAATTACTCAAATCAGCCTCCGTATTTGGCGGATGGACCTTCATCTCTCGCATCCTGGGACTGGTCAGGGATGTGCTGTTCGCGCGCTTTTTTGGCGCGACTTACATGATGGATGTGTTCAAAGTGACATTCTCGATCCCGAATTATTTCCGCCGATTATTTGGGGAAGGCGCCTTTTTACAGTCCTTTGTTCCGGTGTTGAATGAGTATAAGGAAAAACAAGACCATGCCGCGGTAAAAGACCTGGTCGACAAAACCTCCGGCACCCTGGGGTTCATTCTTTTTATCGTGTCCTTGCTCGGAGTGTTAGCGGCTCCGGTGTTTATTTTGCTTTTCGCGCCCGGATTTTACGACGAGCCGGAAAAATGGGAACTCTCGATCCGCATGTTGCGCTGGATGTTTCCTTATCTGTTATTCATTTCCCTAACCGCATTGGCTGCCGGAATTCTGAATACCTATAACCGCTTTGCCGTACCGGCCTTTACCCCGATACTATTAAATCTGATTTTGATCGGGTTTGTTCTATACATCTCGCCACAATTCGAGACCCCGGTTTACGCCATCGCCATTGGGGTTTTTCTCGCCGGGATCGTGCAGTTGGTATTCCAATTTCCATTCTTACGTCAATTACGTTTATTGCCCAGGCCAAAATGGGGTTGGAAAGACAGCGGAGTTCGAAAGATCTTTCGCTTGATGATTCCCGGAATCTTTGGATCTTCCGTCGCCCAACTCAATTTGATCATTGATACAGCAATCGCCTCCTTGTTGGCAACTGGAAGTATCAGTTGGTTATTTTATTCAAATCGACTCATGGAATTTCCTTTGGGGATCTTTGGTATTGCCATAGCAACGGTAGCCTTACCAAGATTGTCGAGCCAGTTTTCGTCAAATTCCACGCAGGAATTTTCCCGTACCCTGGACTGGTCGCTGCGTATGGCCTTTGTAATCTGTTTACCCGCCGCGGTCGGTTTATTGTGTTTGGCGGGACCCATGCTGGCCACCTTGTTCCAGTACGGCGAATTCACCACTTATGACATGCGTATGGCGCGTTACAGTTTGTGGGCTTATGGTCTTGGTTTGTTCGGCTTTGTCTTGGTCAAAGTATTGGTACCGGGGTATTTCTCAAGACAAGATACGGTGACACCGGTGAAGATCGGTATTGTCGCTATTGTGGTAAACATCAGCCTGAATGTAATTGTGCTGAGTTTGTTTTTAACTGGTAAATGGACAACCGCGCCACACGCGGGTTTGGCGGCGGCCACGTCCCTGGGAGCCTTTGTGAATGCGGTATTACTGTATCGCGGCTTACGCAAAAGAGGAATTTATACACCGCAAAAAGGCTGGTGGCTGTATTTGGCGAAAGTTGTTCTTGCCTGTGTACTGATGGGTCTGTTAATTACATTCCTGGCTGGCAGTCTCGATTCCTGGGCCAGCGCCGGGGCTTTGAGCCGAATATCACGTCTGGCTACGGTGATCGGGGCCGGGGTGCTATGTTATTTTGCCAGTTTGTTTATTATGGGCATTCGTCCAGGTCATTTTTTACAACACTAATTAGAAATCGAGCCCGTTTTGCGATTAATCCGTTCATACAAAAATTTCCCCAAGGAACTTTCCGGTAGTGTTTTAACCATTGGAAATTATGATGGCGTGCATCTGGGCCATCAGCGGGTGATCGAACGCGTATTGCAGGTGGCCAAACTCAAGCATCTGCATTCCCTGGTTATGGTATTTGAGCCCACCCCCAAAGAATATTTTATGGGTGATCAGGCGCCGGCCAGATTAATGCGATGGCGGGATCGCTTTTTAGCCATTAAACAAACCGGCTGCGAAGGCCTGGTGCAATTGAAGTTTGACCGCGAGTTATCCAGTTTATCGGCGAATGATTTTGTCAAACAAATCCTGGTCGATGCGCTCGGCGTGCAACACGTGGTTATCGGGGATGATTTTCGTTATGGCTATCAACGTCAGGGGGATTTCGAACACTTGAAGGATGCAGGCAGAGAACACGGGTTTATTGTGGAAGACACCCAAACTTTGAAACAAGGCACGCAAAGGGTGAGCAGTTCCGCGATTCGTGCGGCCTTGTCTGATGGCGATATGGAATTGGCATCCAGCTTGTTGGGCTCCGCGTATCACATGAGCGGGCGCGTGGTGCACGGGAAAAAACTGGGTCGCGAACTCGGGTTTCCCACGCTAAATATTCCTGTCAGTCGGCAAATTTCCCCTTTGCATGGCATCTACGCGGTTCAAGTACACGGTTTGGAACAAGACCCAGTCAATGGCATTGCAAGTATCGGAACTCGCCCGGCGGTGGAAGGTTCTGACTGGATCCTGGAAGTGCATTTGCTTGAGCGTGACGGCGATTTTTACGGGCAACATGTGGATGTGGAATTTTTGCATTTCCTGCGACCGGAAATAAATTTTGCTGATCTTGCCGCATTAAAAAAACAAATGCAGGCTGACCTGGAGCAAGTCCGGGAATATTTTGAGCATTAGCTTGAAGTAATCTGCACCGAATAGATCAGGATTACCCTTAAAAAGCGGCTAATTACGCAGTCAAAGCGGGCCAAACCACGTACAATAGCGGGTCGTAAAATTGATCAATCCGATACGACTGGAAACCGAGTGAGTAAAGACGACAAAAAACCCGCACAAGCGTCCGGGAAGAACTACAAAGATACCATCAATCTTCCCAAAACCGCTTTTCCGATGCGTGCCAATCTGGCCCAGCGTGAACCTAAGCAATTACAAACCTGGGAAGAGCAAAATATCTACGCGCGTATGCGTGAAGTGTCCAAAGGGCGCCCGAAATTCTATTTCACGGACGGACCGCCGTACGCCAATGGCAATATTCACATCGGGCATGCCGTCAACAAGATCTTAAAAGATATCATCGTCAAGTCGCGCTCACTCGACGGGTTCGATACACCGTACATTCCCGGCTGGGATTGTCACGGTTTACCCATCGAACGTGAAGTCGAGAAAAAACACGGCAAGCCCGGGCAAAAGCTCGACGCCAATGCGTTTCGCAAAGCCTGTCGTGAGTATGCGGCTAAACAGATTGATGGACAACGCAAAGATTTTAAACGCCTTGGCGTGCTCGGGGACTGGGAAAACCCTTATCTGACCATGGATCCAAAGTTCGAGGCGGCGCAAATCCGGGCGCTTGGCAAGATCATCGAGAACGGGCATGTGTACAAGGGCTTTAAACCGGTGCATTGGTGTCTGGATTGTCAATCCGCATTGGCTGAAGCCGAAGTGGAATACGAAAATAAAGTATCCCCCAGTATTGATGTGCGTTTCCCGGTGCTTGACACTGAAAAGTTTCTGACCGCTTTCGGAATAGAATCCGTAGACAGTGACAAAATCTCGGTTCCGATCTGGACGACCACGCCCTGGACCATTCCTGCCAACCAGGCTGTGACCCTGCACCCGGAATTACAATACAGTCTGGTAGCCGTAACCACTGATGCGGGTAAAGAATATTTATTACTCGCCACAGACATGGTCGAGGATGTGTGTGCCCGCTTTGGCGCCGAGTCCATTGAGCAGGTCGCGCAAGCAAGCGGTGACAAATTCGAGAACATTACTTTGCAACACCCCTTGTTTGCATCCCGACAGGTGCCAATTATTCTAGGTGAGCATGTCACGACCGAAGCCGGTACCGGTGCCGTGCATACCGCGCCCGGACACGGGCATGACGATTTCAATATGGGTCTCAAATACGACCTGCCTTTGGAAAATCCGGTCGGGGGTAACGGCGTTTACTTGCCGTCTACCGAAATGTTTGCCGGCCAACACATATACAAAGCCAACGACAATATTATTGACGCATTAAAAGATGCTGGTGCGTTGATTAAATTTGAAAAAATAGAACACAGCTATCCGCATTGTTGGCGACATAAATCGCCCGTGATCTTCCGTGCTACCTCGCAATGGTTTGTGGGCATGGAACAAAACGGCTTGCGCCAACGCACCCTGGAAGAGATCCCCAAAGTGCAATGGATCCCGGAATGGGGTGAGCAGCGTATTTATGGCATGGTGGAAGGTCGTCCCGACTGGTGTATCTCGCGCCAGCGCGTCTGGGGCGTGCCAATTCCCTTGTACCTGCATAATGAAACCGGCGAGTTGCATCCGGATACCCAAGGCATCCTGGAAAAGGTTGCCCAAGCCGTTGAAACGGGTGGTATCGAGGCCTGGTTTGCGATGCTGGATAAAGAATTACTGGGTGCCGAGACCGGCAATTACGAACGCACGACCGATATTATGGATGTGTGGTTTGACTCGGGTACTGTGCATCACAGTGTGACCAAAACTCATGGATTGGAAGCGCATATCGCCGATCTGTATCTGGAAGGTTCTGACCAACATCGTGGCTGGTTCCAGTCCTCTTTGCTCACCAGTATGGCGATGAAGGATCAGGCCCCTTACAAAGCGGTACTCACGCACGGATTTACCGTGGATGAGAACGGGCGCAAAATGTCCAAGTCGCTGGGTAATGTGATCGCACCACAAAAAGTGGCCAATACCCTGGGTGCTGACATTATTCGTTTATGGGTTGCGTCAGCCGATTACAGCGGCGAGATCACGGTATCGGATGAAATATTCAAACGTGTTGCCGATTCGTATCGTCGCATTCGCAATACCATTCGGTTCTTGTTGGGTAATTTGCATGGCTTCGACTTTGAAAAGGATGCCGTTGCCCTGGATGAATTGCTCTCATTGGATAAATGGATATTAAAACGCTCCAGTGAATTGCACACAGAATTGACCACGGCTTACGAGACCTATGAGTTTCACCATATTTACCAAAAACTGCATAAATTCTGTAGCGAGGATCTTGGCGGTTTTTATCTGGATATCTTAAAAGACCGTTTATACACCACACAAACTAAATCACAGGCACGGCGTTCGGCCCAGACCGCGATGTACCACGTTACGCATGCGCTGGTCAGGTGGATTGCCCCGATATTGAGCTTCACTGCCGAAGAAGTGTGGTCATCCATGCATGAATTGGGTGCGAGCAGCGAATCGGTCTTGCTTGAGACCTGGTACAAGCTGCCTGAGCTTGAATCTACCCAACAGGATTGGGACACTATTCTGGATATTCGCGACACAGTGTCAAAAGCACTCGAAGAAAAACGCGCGGCCGGTGTGATTGGTTCGGCTCTGGAAGCCGACATAACCATAAACGCGAATGGCGAGCAATATAAAGCCTTGGAGCAGTTGGGTGACGAATTGCGCTTTGTGTTTATCACCTCTGGCGCGGAACTGAATAATGGCAGCGAGCAACTTGAGGTAGAGATTAAAAAGACCGATGCTGAAAAATGCGTTCGTTGCTGGCACCGACGCCCAGAAGTAGGACGATCCACAGAGCATCCGGAATTATGCCAACGCTGCATCACCAATGTTGATGGTGATGGTGAGCAGCGCCATTACGCCTGACAGCATGAATACAAACACCGAAAAAGCACAACTCTCTACCAAAGCCTGTTTCTGGTTCATTGGTTTCAGTTTGCTGTTGGTGGTGCTGGATCAATGGACTAAATTCGAGATCGTACAGCGTTTTGAATACGGTGAGCGCCTGGTGGTCACGTCCTATTTCGATCTGTATTATTTACGAAATTACGGCGCGGCCTTCAGCTTTTTGAGCGACGCCGGCGGTTGGCAAAAGCCGTTCTTTATCAGTCTTTCAGCCATAGTGTGTACCGGCATCATTATCTGGTTTTTCCGTTTTGCCAAAAAAGATCAAAAAATTCTCGCTCTGGCATTAAGCCTGGTGATGGCCGGCGCCCTGGGCAATGTGATTGACCGCATCAACTATGGTTATGTGGTGGATTTCCTGTCTTTTCATTACCAACCCTTCGGGCAAATACCGCTCCTTAAATTCCTGTTTCCCAATGGCCGGTATCCGGCCTTCAATGTGGCCGATATGGCAATTTTCTGCGGGGCAATATTCCTGCTCATAGACTGGTGGCAGGAAGTGAAAAAAGAAAAAGCCCTGGCTGCCATGAAACCATCTGTCCCGGACGAGTCTTAATAGCATGCAAATTCTACTTGCCAACCCCCGAGGATTTTGTGCCGGTGTTGATCGCGCCATCGATATAGTCAAACGTGCCATCGAGTTGTTTGGTGCACCCATCTATGTGCGGCATGAAGTGGTGCATAACAAATTTGTGGTGGATTCGCTCAAGGACAAAGGTGCGATCTTTGTGGATGAGCTCGAGGAAGTCCCCGACAATGCCACGGTAATCTTTTCCGCGCATGGCGTATCCAAAGCTGTACAGGACGAAGCCCGGCGTCGTGACTTGCGAGTCTTTGATGCCACTTGTCCATTGGTCACCAAAGTCCACATGGAAGTGAAACGCTACGGCGAAGATGGACGCCAGGTGTTGTTGATCGGACATGCAGGACATCCGGAAGTGGAGGGCACCATGGGTCAATTCGACGACAGTAACGGCGGCACGATTCATTTGGTTGAGACCGTTGACGACGTGAAGTCACTGGAGGTGTCCGATCCGGCTCAATTAGCCTTTGTGACCCAAACCACTTTGTCAGTAGATGATACCAATGACATTGTTGAAGCCATCAAGCAACGCTTCCCCGAAGTGAAAAGCCCACGCAAGGAAGACATTTGCTATGCCACCCAGAACCGTCAAGATGCGGTTAAACAACTGGTGGCGGACTGTGATGTATTGCTGGTGGTTGGTTCACCCAACAGTTCCAATTCCAACCGCCTGCGTGAACTGGCCGACAAGGCCAATGTGCCGGGCTATTTGATCGATGGTGCCGAAGATCTACAAGCCGACTGGTTTAACAAGGTCAATAAGGTGGGCTTAACCGCCGGTGCCTCGGCCCCGGAATTACTGGTGCAGGGCGTGGTGGATCAACTCAAGGAATGGGGCGGTGTGGCCGCGCAGGAAACCAGCGGCGCGGTTGAAACCATCACCTTTTCATTGCCGAAATTACTCAAGCGCTGATTAAAGTTTAATTAGCCGCTTAACTAATACTCTATTTCCAACACTTGCTGGCGTCACCGCCGGTTCCGGCCACCGCTGACTTAACCCCACTGCTGTTGATACTAAAGGAGGCGCAATCCTTGTCTTTGGATTGGTAGTTAGTGGAAACCACGGTGGCTTTGGCAGAAAAATTTTCCGTGAACGGAGTAGTTCCGATCTGTTCAATGCTTAAAGTGTAATAACCGTTCTCGGTCAGAACATTGCTACCGCTCACCTGAAACCAGTTGTTAGCCGTATTCGCGGTTTTAAACGCCGCATCATTCAGATAGGTGTTGTTTTCCAGGTAATTCTTTTCCTGCTCGGCACGAATTTTAAGTAACGCGGTTTTGGCGTCAACCCGATAAGAACGAATCAAATAGCGTTCATAACTGGGGTAGGCCAAGCCGACCAGAATACCAATAATAGCAACCGTTACCATCAACTCAATGAGAGTAAATCCACTTTGTTTATTTTGTTGAACGCAATTTTTTAACATTCTGTAATTCCATTATTGCTAAAAAGCAATGTTATTGTTTTTTATTCCATGCGATGCCAGTAGGTCTTGACCGGATTATTGGTAATGCTCGGGTCTACAGCTTCTTTACCGATCAATACACTCACATTGGTTCCACCAGTATCCCCGGTCTCGAACACGAATACCGGATTGGCGGATATGCCGGCCTCATTGAGATCGGTGGAACGGTTGCCGGTATCCTGGTCAGAATCGGCTGCGTCCAGGATCGTGACCTCAGTGCCATCATCAAATACAATCACCACGCTGCCATCGGGATTGGTGACTATCTCATCGCCATCGGTCAACACATAGGTGTCACCATCAGAGGTAGTGACAACGATATCACCGTCTTCGTTGGTGCCAATAGTGTAGGTTTCTTCCAGGAATACGTCTGTCACACCGCCATCAAACAAGGACACGGCATAGAGTTTGGATTTACCGAGTTGTGCATTAGGGGCACAACTGTTACTCGGGGCACTTTCGGATTCAGGCACATAGGTGGTGAAAAATATCTTGTTGTCACCGGTAATGGCCGGATTCAGGATCTTTTCACCAGGGCCGCTATTAAGATCAATAACAAAACCGCCGTAAGCTTTTAATTGTGAACCTGCTTGTGCGATCGAGGTGACGTCGAGAAGCTTATGAGTTGTTGGTGCCGTCGTATCGCCGTTATCGTAGATCACGGGCAGGGTACTGAAGTCGGGCTTGTTGTTCACTGCGTAGTCTTTCAACATATAGAATTTATCGTTCAAGACTTCGTCCAGCGGGTGGGCGCGATAACCCGAACCGATGGCAATGGATAAATAGCGTCCGTACACGCTGTTGTCGACCGGAGCGACACTTGGGGCGGAGAAAAAGCGAATATTGGTCAGCCCGGTATTTGTATTGGTGGATGCCCCCGGACTGAGTTTGGCCAGTACCCCGCCACTCGCGGTGATCTCATCCGAGTTAGTCACATAATTATCAATGTCAAAACGCCACACCTGGCCACCCAGATCACCAAAATACAAGCGATCCGAGTGTCCATCGTAATTACTGTCGATGATGCGAATGTCGGAGGGAATGGCGTATTGCATATCGGCATACTGATCGGCTGCGATGGCTGTAGTGCCGGTTTGATCATGGCTTGCGTGCCAGAGCAATTCACCGGTATTGGCGTTTACGATATACACCGCGCGGCCCATGCTGGCATCAAGTGCAGATGCCGGAGCCGTGGCACTGATCAATGTGTCCTGATTCTCATCATAACCACCGGCAAAAATAACCACATCGATCGGGTCTTCTGTGGGGTCAGCATTGGCGATGGAGGCGTGTTGCACCGCCGACCAGGTTTGACCCAATTCAGTGAAATCGCCCTGACCACCGCGAATCTTCCAGACCAGTTCCGGATTATTGTAATCGCTCACATCCATGGCATAGATATTACGACCGCCACGGCGTTGGGTTGCGTACAGCATCGCGGTTTCGCCGCTGTCGACCAGCAGGTTTTCTTCGACGATGTCGTTATTCCAGAAAGTCACCGGTCCGTCGATACCGTAGAGTTTGTCTATGGATTCTTCATTGGTGTAGTAGGTATCCAGGTTCACCAGGGTTTCGTATGGCGCATAAGCAAAATATTCCATATTCTCGGTCAAGGTCTGTGGGTCGGCATTTACACCGTGTATAAAGCCATTATTAGTACCGAAGAACAAGGCCTGATCCACCACCGGATTTTCCGCGGTCCCGGTGTTATAAGAAATGATGGCCGGGGTTGTGTGTAGCAGGTCGCCAACGAACTTGGTCGAGGTTTCCGAGGTGGTGGTGCCATCGGTGGTCACCACCACGCCACGACCCCATCGCACCAGTTCGGTAAAGTATTCATCACTCATGCTGCTATCGCCCAATAATGACTTGGTGATGTAGTTGTTATCGGTTTCGTGCAATTTATGTTTGCTGTCTTGACTAAGATCAAGATTCAGTAATCCGACATTGTCATCTTTGTGGGTGTAAACTTTTCTCGATGTGGTGGTTAAGCGGCTGGCGAATCCGCCTAAACCGGAAACATTGCCGTCAGCACCAAGCACTTTGACTAATTTAGGGTTTTGCAATTCGGCGGCAGAAGAGTCTGTCCAGAAACTTAATGCGTAGTCGTAAAAAGAACCTGTGGCAGGATCGATAGCTGCCACCGTATTGGCATCAATAATTTCGCCGTCATCGAACTTGTACTTTTTCAGGTTACCTTCCCAGACCCGGGTTTCGGTTGGCGTGAACAGCGAGTAATACAATTCGTCGCGGTTCTCGAGGCGGTTGAAGTTATTCACAGAGATGGACGGGGCGACAAAGGTGGTGTTTTGGCCAATTATCTCGTTCAGCACTTCACGCAATAAAGCGGTGATGGCTCCAGGGTTTTCAGCCTTACGGAATTTACCACCGCCCAGAACGGCGGCTTCGTCAAGGTCCTCGGCACTGGCGTTTATGGAAATACCGTAAGTGGTCACGTTTTGCAAAACCGGGTCACCGTTCTCGTCAATACCATTTGCAATGTCATCGCGCAGATCGTGTTCATACATGAACTGGGTCAGGTCATCCAGACATTCATCATTGCCTTGTCCACATTTACCATGATTCCCTTCCAATTCATGTTGGGTACCATCCGCGGTCCAGCCGATGGCATCATTGATCTGAGGGGCAGTTTGATCCGACGATGTGCCTGAGGCAGTTAGATATAAGACGTAATTCCCCTGGCAAACACCGTCTATCGCATCGATCGGAGAAATGTATTCGCCATTAGAGTCAATTGCTGACGGGATATTTGTGGTGGGAGGATGTGGTTGTGGATCCGCGTCAAGCAAGGTGAAATTTTGTGAGGCAGTCCCACCGCCATGCGGTGAAAGCCCTCTAAAGTAACGATACGCCTCATATTGGCCAGATGCCATAGGCTGGCCCCCGGAAAAACTGTTGTCTTCGGTGGTCACGTAATTGGCTGTCGGTCTGGAATTTGGCAGAATAGTGCCATCTTTTTTACCAAATGCCTCGATGTAATTCCCAATTATTTCTAACTTGGTCTCGGAGTCATCCAGTGGTACTACGGGCATTAATATTGACGCCGTTTTATTACCACCTGCGTTGTAGCGGGCAATACCCATATTGAAATCATCGTATTCATCAACGATCTGGGACATAGCGGTGATAGCGAGTTGCACACCGCTGGTGCTGTGATAGGCATCGGCAAAGGCCGGATCATTTTTGTTGTCAATGACGTAATGGGCATAATTCAGGAAATGCCCGGTGTAGAAAGTCACGAACTTGTCATCACCCCAGACAATACTGGTGTCTTCGGTTTCTGACCAGGCGGCTTTAATATTACTGTCAGGGTCCACCGGTCCTGAATTTGTGATGTAAGGATCTGGGGTGGTTTTTATCGGGAAGGTGGTAGTGTCCAATTCAACCTGACCACTTGCTGCTGTTAATATCTGTAAATCACCGTGTTTGCCCTGGTCGTTCAAACATTCGATCGGAGCAGTTTCCATATTGGCGTTACTGGCGTGCCCAAACGCACCCCAGGTACCACTGTCTTCATCCCATTGATGCACACGGTCATTCAGCGAGCCGACCTCCAGCATGAACTCGACAATGTCCCGACAGCGCATGGCCGACACCAAAATGGTGTCGGAGTTGTTGCCACAAGAGGGTAATTGGTTGTTGGTGCCGGTTTTGACATAGATCTTGCTTTCGTCACAGGGCGCAGAGGCCGCCGCCGGTGTTGCAACTGTAGCGTCGTAGCCATCGACGTATTCAATGCTCTGGTTCATGCTCGAGGAAGAATCCAGCATGATCAACACGTTTGGTGCAGCGCCTTCATAGGTGGAACTCTTGACAAAGATCTCGGTGTCGTCGGCGTAGGTGGCCGCAGTGAAGAGCACACAGGGAAATAAGGCAAGCAGAGCCAATTGCTTAAATAAGGTCAGAATCCGTTGTGTCCAGTTTGTGGTGAGAGTTTTCATAATATTCTCGATGCGAAATTAGCTTATTCCATGGTTTAAAAATTAAATTGTTGTCTGTCTCTTCATTTGGTTGTCATTTGGTTGATGGCGCAACTACGTAAAACCCGATGCGGTAATTGGCCACTGCATTTTTTGCAGGTGCGGTTGCCACGGCTTCCATCTGAAAGTGATGGGCGACGCCTTTGTTGATGTCCCAGCCCAGGGATGGTCCCTCGGTGCGGTAAAACACCCGGGTGTTGACGGTGGCAATTTTTTTACTGGTGTCGGCACTGCTGAAAACATCGGTGGTTTGTGCCAGGGTGGTTTTTTCGGCATCCGGAACTTCCGACCCATCGAGTGTCACCGACAAGGCATTCAGGCGTGCATCTATTACCGCTTCGGCCGCCTGAAAGGTATTATTGAACTGTTGTTTGTTATTGGCAATGACCAGTTCCAGCACCGAATTTTTCATGCCAGCCAGGCTGACGATGCTGATCGCAAGCAGCATGACCAGACATATGAACAAGGTTGAGCCTTGCTGCTGATTAATTATTTTGTTTTGGTTAATTTTCATTTTTCACTAATAGCAATTCGCTAGATCTCCATGTTGCGTATCTGGTATGTACGACTGACGAGTAAACGTCGGAATGCATCATCCGGGGTGTACGCACTCAGCCCGTTCTTGTCGCCATAAGCGTAGGTGGTGGTGTTGGTGTAATTCTGTTCGGGAAACTGCGAACGCATTAACAGCCACACTCTGACCGAGCGTATGGTGACACCGGGGTTGTTCAATACTGCATTGTCCGGTGCGACATAGCGATTTATCGAGCCACGTCCGGGACTGCCCAAAGACGAGGTATCGATGCCAAACTCGATTTGTAGATCTTCAACGCCCACCGCAAATTCGTTATCGGCCACGGAAGGTTCAGCGCCACCATCCACCAGAGTTATGCGTCTGAGCATGGGAATATTGTCATTGGCTGTGTAGGCCCAATCGCGTACGTAATAACCATGTGAGACCATTTCAAAGGTTTTGGCTTCGGTGCCGGTTGAGAGTGGTGGTGTCGTTCCTTTGAAGACCACACCCAAGGGGGTTTCCAGACTCGAGATATAGATCTTGCCGGCTTCCAGGTCCGCATCCGCCACTTCCGCGGTATCGGCATGCCGGATAACCAGGGAATCTGTATTGGCGACAAAATCCGCAGCCGTGATACAGCCCGTGCCCCATGGTGGGTAGATATTATTGGTGCCGTGAATGCCCTGGGGAATGTTCAAGGCCCAGCCGTTAAAACTGGTGTCGGCCGGATCGTTACAATCATTGTTGATCGCACCGGTAATGGTCGCGCCAATGGTCATGGCATTCACACTATTGTGTTTGCCCCAGAAATTGGCGTGACGCAGGTCTTCGTCCAGACCATCCAGAACAAACTGAGCCTGTTCTTGCAGGCGGGCGACATTTTCATTGATCAGGTAACTGTTTTTTGCTTGTTGAAAGGCATAAGCCGCTGCCAGGATCAGGAAGGATCCGATCGTTACCGATATCATCAGCTCGATCAGATTGAACCCTTGCTGGGTTTTCCATTTTGCCAATGTGCTTGTGTCAAAGGTATTCATCAAAATATCACCGTATCCAGAACATAACTGCTGTTACGTTCCTGGTCATTCCAGGTAATAGTGATGGTGACATTGTAGGGTGACACCGTGTCTGTATTATTGATCGAGGCCAGCCCGTTCACGATGCCGGATTTGCTCGCGGTGGTATCCGACAAGGCGGTTTTCCATTCCCAGACGTCAAAGCTGGCCAATTGAAAGGCATTGCAATCAATGGCGTCGGTGCCGTCGGCATCGGAACAATTAAACGGGGCATTGGCACCCGGGGCGGCAGTTGAGGCATTGTATTGACCGGCAGACACCGCAGCTTTGTTGGCGCGCATACGTTCAATGATATCGGTGGCGAAATGTATGGCCTTGGTGCGTTGCATGGAGGTGTGGGTTGCTTTCAAACTTTCCACTTGCAACAAAGCAAAAGCCAGAATTCCGGTAGAGATCACCAATAGTGCCACCAGGGTTTCTATCAGGGTGAAACCCCGAGAGTGTGACACGAACTGCATTTTTGGGATCATGGTATTCATGTGCAGGTCACCACATAGCCATCCGGTAAAGTGCTTAATGTCGCTCTACCGGTTGCACTCAAAGTGATCAGGCGCCCGAATCGATTCAAAGCACGGTCATCACATATAGCAATGTAGGCCGAAGTCTGGGAGTCACCGGCCTCGAAGGTCGCGCCGCCTTTTTGGTTGTATAAAATACTACCGCCAACATTATTATTGGCGACCTGGATCAAACTGACCTTGTCGTTCAATTCACTGCTGGTGTAAATAGTCTCTTCTCCCGTGTCGAGCACGTCATCGGCATTGGTGTCCACAAAAATAATTATTTCGTTGATATTCGATGAGCCCAGATGCGGATCTTCACAATCGACATTGCTGATCTTGTTGCGAAAACAGACCTTGACCGGGACGCTGCGTTTGATGGCCTCGGTGCGGGCAAGTTGAAAAGCGGTTATAACCTCTGTGCTCACAGAAGCAATGGCCTGGTTTTTGATAAAGGCTTCATAGCTCGGGGCGGAGATGGCCGCAATTATCCCTACAACCAAAACTATGGTCATCAGCTCAACTATGTTGAAGCCGTACTGCTTGTTTTTTAGCCCGCCAAGTCTCATTCCGTCTGCCTCGATCTTGAGTGCACTGTTTTTAAATTCCATTCTGTGACTAAAGCTTAAATTTTAGGGCTTAATAAGGGTTTTACAGTGACTAACGGTTGAAATTAAAGGACGGACGGTTGTATTCAATAAGCAAAATGTCAAATAATGACATATCGTTTTGTTTCACATCTGGAACACATTGGTTCAATCCTGATCATTCCCGCTTAATCACAAATATTTTTGTGCGTTTGCGTTATTTGCTTCGATAATCTGGGCCGACCGGTGTAACTGATGATAAGCGCCTGATAATTATGCGTTTTTATAAATTTTTCCTGCGGACAAAACATCAAAGTACCGTTGGTGCTGCGTTTGGGTAAGGGTTTGAAGGTAAACGCCTGTCGATTCGCGACCAGCTCAAACTTACTCAGATCAAATTGCGTGGCATACAGGAGTTCCTCGTTCAAATCGCGCTTGACCGGGTAATCTTTATCGCGGTTGATGAACATGATCCAGCCATAAGAATAATCGTAAGAACCGGGTTGGCAGGAATGCGCATCCTGGCTTGGGCAAATGACGATATTTTCCAGGGTTTTATTGGCCTCGAATTTTGCACTGAATAAAGTATGCTGAAAGGCATTCATGGCGGCGCTGCGTTGCTGGCTGGTCAACAGGTTGGCATAGGCAGGGAGTGCCAATCCCGAGATGATTGCGCTGATCACCAGCACCACTAATAATTGGATAAACGTGGTACCGCTTTGTGTGTTGCTGTTGAGTTGAACAGTATATAGACCTGAATCTGACATAGTTACTCCCTGTTTTGTAAAGGTTCAATCCATGAACAGCGCCATTCTATTCAAACACAAGCAGTAAATCTGTCAGATACGCTTGATGCAGACGTCAGACAAAACTGACACGTTCACAGCAGTAGATTTCGATGGCGGAAATAGGCTTATTTTTTCACCGAGCCACAGAAATATTTGTATAATCTGGGTATGTTTGATTTTCAGCGCAATCGACAAGAGATCACCGAGCTCATTCGTGCCCACGGTTTAACCCCTACGGCGCAGCGCGTGGCGATTGGCGAAGTGTTATTAAATAAGCCACAACACCTGTGTGCTGAAGAGGTTTTGCAAAAGGTTATTGCCGGGGCCAACAATGCCTCAAAAGCCACGGTCTATAACACCTTGAAAAGTTTTCTGAAGCACGGTTTGATCCAGGAAGTGAAGATCAATGACCAAACCGCCATCTACGATTCTGTGACCGAATCGCATCATCACTTTTACAACGAAGACACGGGTGAGCTATCCGATATCAAACACCAGGATATCAGTATCAATTATCTCCCAGAGCTCCCGCCAGAGCTGGAAACCAAGGGCGTAGACATTCTGGTCCGCATTGGCAATAAAACCGCAACTCGCTAAACATTCATTCATGCCGGGATAGCTCAGTTGGTAGAGCAGCGCATTCGTAATGCGGAGGTCGGAGGTTCGAATCCTCTTTCCGGCACCATATTGAATGTACCGGTCATTGTGAAAAGCCAAAAAAATTCTTATCATGGCAAATTAGCACCGACGCCGGTAAATTTTGAATGCACAGACCATCAGAAACGGAAAATTTATGAAATATTTACACAGCATGTTGCGCGTGACTGATCTGGACGCTTCCATAAGGTTCTATTGTGAGCAATTGGGTTTACAAGAAGTACGGCGCAATGATTATCCCAAAGGAAAATTTACCTTGGTATTTTTAGCCACGCCGGATGATATCGAGCGCTATGGACGCACCGATTGTCCGATGCTGGAATTAACCCACAACTGGGAGCCTGAAGACTACACAGGGGGTCGAAATTTTGGGCATCTTGCTTTTCAAGTAGATAATATTTTTCAAACCTGTGAGACCTTGCAAAAAGCCGGCGTGATTATCAATCGACCACCACGTGACGGGCGCATGGCCTTTGTACGCTCACCCGACAATATATCTATTGAGTTACTCCAAATAGGTGAAGCATTGGAGGTCATCGAGCCTTGGGCGTCAATGCCCAATAGCGGTGAATGGTGAGTTAATCCAATTGCACACTAGGTTACGAGCCTGAGACAACATATAATGGTCGTTTACTCTCCGGCATAGTCGTCGGCAATACAGGATTACAGG
>JABDMI010000070.1 GCA_013001575.1 Gammaproteobacteria bacterium | reverse complement strand
GTTGTTAAAACCGCCAAACGGTTTGCCCTGGAACCGGCTTGGGTCCTGGGTGTGATTCGTCAGGAAAGTCTGTTCATGCCGGATGTGCGTTCCTCGGCCAATGCCTACGGGCTGATGCAATTGTTGCCAGCCACTGCCAAACAGACTGCCCGTAAAAATAAAATGCGTTATCGCGGTTATGCACATTTAGTAAACCCGGAACGCAATATAGAACTGGGCAGTGCCTATTTAGCGGAAGTGCACAATCGCTTGCAATCCAATCCTGCCTTGGCGAGTGCCGCGTATAACGGTGGACCACACCGCGTGCGCCGCTGGTTACCAAAAAAAGACATGGACGCCGATATCTGGGTTGAGAATATTGTGTTTAATGAAACCCGGAATTATGTGCAAAAAGTCTTGACCAACAAGGTTATCTATTCCTGGCGTTTACAAGGTCAGCCTTTGCGTTTAAACAGTTTCATGAAACCGGTTTATCCGCTGGGCGGGTCAATTAACGCTCGGAGAGAAGAAGCAAATAACACCTCGGCGTCTCCTAAAGCGCCATCCAAGCCCTAGTTTTTTTCATCTTCAGACCGGGATTGGCTATAATCATGCGTCCCTGGTTGTGGGCGACAGACATTGCAAAAAAATAAAATCATTACAGTACTCGGTGGCACGGGCTTTGTTGGCCATCATCTGGCAACGCGCTTGAGTTCCGCGGGTTATCAGGTGCGCATACCAACGCGTGCGCGCGAAGCTCACCGCGACTTGCTGGTATTGCCCGGGGTTCAGGTAATTCAGGCCAATGTACACAAGCCCGATGAACTGCAAATGGTTTTGCAAGGTTGCGATGCGGTAATTAATCTGATCAGTATTTTGAATGAACGGCGTTCACCACAAGAGAAATTCGAGACGGTGAATATTGATCTGGTGCAAAATCTTATTCAGCAATGTGAAGCAAGCGAAGTGTCCCGATTGATCCACATCAGTGCGCTCAAAGCCGACGCGCTAGAGGGCCCGAGCGAATATTTGAAAACCAAGGGCTTGGCTGAATCCCTGATTGCCAAAAGTAAATTGCAATCCACCGTGTTGCGACCATCGGTAATATTTGGTGCCAATGACAGCTTTGTTAATCGCTTTGCAAAATTGTTAAAAATGCCAGCGCCCTGGTTTTTTCTGCCCATGCCCAATACGCGTTTCGCGCCGGTGTATGTTGAAGATGTGGTCAGCGCAATTCTGGTCGCACTGGAAGATCGTGACACCATCAATAAAACCTACAGCTGTTGTGGTCCTAAAATTTACTCTATGCGCGAACTGATCTTGTTGATCATGCGAAACATGGGCCTAAAACGCCGGGTCATCGGCTTGAATACGTTTTTTTCTAAAATTGCCGCCACTGTGCTGGGCGTAATGCCGGGCAAGCCATTCAGTAAAGACAATTTCCTGTCCATGCACGTGAATAGTATTTGTGATGAGAATGGACTGGAGAAACTTGGCATTTCGCCGCAAAGTATGGAAAGTGTGATTCCGGCGTATTTGAAACCGCGTGATCATAATTCCAGATTTAGTGACTACCGCAAAAGTGCAGGGCGCTAAGCTCTGAGTCATTATGCAGATCTATACAGTAGGTGGTGCCATTCGTGATGAACTGTTGGGAATCGAGGTTCAGGATAAAGATTATGTCGTGGTTGGAGCCGATATAGCCGACATGCTGAAACTTGGCTATCGTCAGGTCGGTAGCGATTTTCCGGTTTTTTTGCACCCGCAAAGTCATGACGAATACGCCCTGGCGCGTACTGAAAGAAAATCCGGTAAAGGCTATAAAGGCTTTACCGTGGCTTTTGGTCGCGAGGTTACCCTGGAAGAGGACCTTTATCGACGCGACCTGAGTATTAATGCCATGGCTCAAGATGCGCACGGCAATATTATTGATCCCTTTGGTGGCCAGCAAGATCTTAAGCAACGCATTATCCGGCACGTCTCGCCGCATTTTCGCGAAGACCCGTTACGGGTATTACGTCTGGCGCGCTTTGCGGCCAAACTTAAACCTTTCGGTTTCAACATTGCTCCGGAGACCAAAGTCTTTTTGCAGGAAATGGTTGCCAGTGGTGAGTTGAGTGAACTCACGCCCGAGCGCGTGTGGACGGAAACTGAAAAAGCCTTAGCCACAGCGCATCCGGCAACTTACTTTTTAAGCTTGCAACAATGCGGTGCCCTGAAAGTATTATTCCCGGAGATTGATGCCCTGTTTGGATTGGGTCAGCCGCGTAAATGGCATCCCGAGATCGATGTGGGCGTGCATGTTATGCAGGTTTTGCAAGCCGCTTGTGAACTGAGTGAGGATACCGTGGTGCGTTTTGCCGCCTTGGCCCACGACTTTGGCAAAGGCAACACTCCGACAGATATTTTGCCAAGCCATCGCGCCCACGAACAGCGCAGTGTTGATCTCTTGAAAAAGTTCTACCAACGCTACCCGGTACCCAATAAATACAAAAGCATTGCTAATCGCGTGGCCGAATTTCACGGGCATGTGCACAAAGTGTCTGAAATGAAACCCGCAACTGTGATCAAATTACTCAATAAGCTCAAAGCCTGGCAACAACCCGACGAATTTCAGCAATTCCTGTTAGCGTGCAAGGCCGATTCGCGTGGACGCACCGGATTTGAACAAGGGAGTTTTCCACAGGCCAAAGTGTTAAGCGAGATCGTTGAAAAGACCAAAGATATCCGCTTGAGCGAAGCCGAACGTGGCAATTTAACTGGCGAGAATATTGGAAACGCCTTAAACCAGAAACGCGCCAGACTTGTGGACCCCATTCGCC
>JABDMI010000069.1 GCA_013001575.1 Gammaproteobacteria bacterium | reverse complement strand
GCATTATTGACAGGTTTTTATCTCGATTCGCCGTACCTGTCCAGAAGGGGTCGCCAAGCCCTCGATGGGAATCTCACGATCCGGCGCTGACTGCATTTCCAGCCAAAAAACCGCCTGTTCGCGCTCTTTATTACCGATTCTTGCGGCATAACCCTGAGCCTGGATTTGCCTGGCACGGGTTTCGGCGCCCGACCTTTGTCTATATAAACCCAAGGACACGGCATTTCGGTGAGGGCTGGCAATTTCGATGAACATATCCTTTATGCCTTTTGCGCGTAAGGCCTCAACCACCTGAATGGCAGCATCACGATTCGGGTATTTGGGCAAATACACCCAGTACCCTTGCCACACATTTTCCAATTCGATCTTTTTGTTGCTGGGGAATCCTTGACTGACGAACCAGCTGGCGGCCGTGTCGGCGTCTTGTTCGGTCAAAAAAGCGCCTAATTGACGACAAACTTCACTTGGAGCCTCGGGTTCGATGATTTCACCGCTATCAATATCAACGGTGACTGGCAAGCTCGGATCAACCAATCCTCCGCTTTCAATTTCGAGGTCAGGGTTTGTCAGCGCAGTCAGAGCACCGGAGCCAAGCTCCGACTCCGGACCAGTGCGTAATTCCAATAAAGGAACACCGGACAGGCTTTGATTATTAACGCCAACGATCTCGGGCTGGACGATCCAGGACGTCCAGGAGTAATACAACAAATTTGCCAGGATCAATAAAAGTGTGAGATTTCGCCAGTTCATAAAGATATTATCGCATGCTTTTAAACCGACACCTTATACGTTCAATTCGGCAACGTAACTTTCCAGTCCGTCGAGAACCAGATTAGTATGCACAGAAAAGTCGATATTTTTGTGGCCGGCAAAATACCGCTCTAGATTTTCTGCATCGCCACCCGTCAACATCAGATGAATCTTTGCATCGTCGGGTAATTCAGATTGTAGCTGTTCATACGCTAACAAAATTGCACCGATCAAAGCGAAATAAGCGCCATTGGCAACCGCACTGGCTGTATTGGTACCCCAAACACCAGTTTCACCTTCGCTGTCACTTATCTCAGCCGTGCGCGCGAGCAGGTTAACTTGTTGCGTAGTAAGACCTGCAATTATGTTTCCGCCCAGATGAGTGCCATCGGTCAAAACCGCATCGATCGTCATTGCCGTACCCGCATCAACAACCAGGGCCGCGTCATGCTGGTTGGTTTGTATATACTGAAAACCCGCAATAATCCCCAACCAGCGATCCACGCCTAATTGGGTTGAGGTGTCATAAGCATTACGCAACTCACCCGACTCACTTTGGCTTTGAACAAATATCGGTGTTTTTAAAAACTTTTGCTGAAACCATCGCACGCAGGCGTCTTGCGCTTGTCGCCCGGCTACCGAGGCAATGTAAATATTATCTGGCTTAAGCTCACCTAATGTGGTTTGTTGCATCCTTAAAGTTTTACGCCAGTCTTTGTTATGCTTGATTGAAACGCTTGGTGAAGCTATTTCCTTTTCATTCGACACGCGCCAGTGCATTGAGGTGTTGCCGATATCAATATACAAATTTGTTTGCGAATTATTTTCAACCAGATTCTCAGCGGAGAGAACTGACCGAACCGCATCATCAGTTTGTATCTGTAATGCTCCCGTATCATCCACACCCAATGCTATGCCTTGTATCACATCACCCGCCTGCTCAAGTCTTACGGATTTATTTTGCAAAGCATGCAATGACTCCCAGGCTTCCCGCCATGGTTTAAATCCTGTCTCCGGGTAATCCATGAATAATTTGATCAGATCACCGCTTAGTTTTGCCGCAAGGTTGTTTCGACAAATCGGTGGTTGAGAATTTTTGCTCTGGTCAAGCGCGGTAAATGCCTGATCAATATCCTCAGAATCCATTGTGCTGAGCAAATTTATACCAATCCCACACACTACATGACACGAATTGTTATGTTGCTTAACCTCTACCAGGATCCCGCCCAGTTTTTTGTGATCGATCAGAAGGTCATTTGGCCACTTTAACTCAACGTCGCTATAGCCAAAATTCTCCAAGGTTTGTTGAGCGACCACACCAATGGCCAGTGTCAGCGCAGAAATGTTTTGCGGAGCTTCGGAAAAATTCCAGGCGATCGAATACACAAACGATGCGCCAAGCTGGCTATGCCACTCTCTACCCCGTGTGCCTCGTCCTGCACTTTGGTGCTCTGCCATACAGATCAGTGCTTTGTTATTCTCGGGAGGATCAATAGCAAGCAAAAAATCATTACTCGAGCCAACTTCCTGGACTATTAAAATATCTTGCAAGTGTGGTTTGACGCCAGGACCAAGATGTCGGTCAAAATCCGCTACTGACAAATGGGCATGATCAATCATAGTTAACTCTCATCCTTGTTAAATAAACGATGCAGCAAGCGCACTTTATCAAACTGGTTTTCCGTGCCATTGAAAAAGCGCTTTAAATTCTCGCGATGGGTAAAGGTGATGAATAAACCGGTTACCACGAGAAACCAGAAAGTATGCGACTGCGAAAAAGCTGAATGTCTCATGGCAAAAATTACCGGAGCCGCCAATGCGACCAAGACTGTGTTCGGACCAACGTAACCGGTCAAGATCAGCAGGGTAAAAAATAACAGCAGCAAATACAACACTATGACCGGTGCGATAACCAATAGCACGCCAATCAGTGTGGCTGCGCCCTTGCCGCCCTTGAATCCGTGCCATACCGGATAACAATGCCCGACAATGACCGCTGCCGCCGCGAGAAAAACCGCTATTTCGCTTTGGATGTATTGCCACAATTTGAATTCTTGCATTAACCACGGTAATAAAGTTAATACTAAAACCGCCTTGCCAATATCAATAATGATCACGCCCAGGGCAAACATAAAACCCTGGGTGCGCAAGGCATTCGTACCACCGGCATTACCGCTGCCCGCACTGCGAATATCAATTTTTTTTAATCGCCCGATCAACAGGCTGCCATTGATCGAGCCGATCAAATACGCCGCTAAAACAAACAACCCAGGCACCAGATAATGCATAAGAATAATTTTCCCTTTAGGTCTTATGCAATAATAACCCAAATGCAATTTCCGGATAACAAAAAAGCCCAGCTATTCATCAATCCAGCTGCTGGTCGCGGTAAAGGAAAAAAATACGCCGCAAAAATTCGCAATTTTTTGCATCACAACGGCTTGATCACCAATGCAAGCTTTAGTCGCGCGCCTGGCGATATTGCCGCCAAAGTCAAACAGGCCTGTATCGATGGTTGTGAAACCATTATTGTTGCAGGTGGTGACGGAAGTATTTATGAAGCCGTAAATGGCATCATGCAGGCCGCACAAGAATCTCAAGGAACGATTAAACTCCCGGCAAGAACCCGTTTGGGAATAATTCCAGTAGGCACCGGTAATGACTTTATCAAAGCTGCGAAGATCCCGAATAACTGGCAACTGGCGTGCGAACAACTATTGAGTGCAACGCCACGACTGGTTGATGTTGCCAAACTTTCCACAAAAAATGTTGAACACTACTTCGTAAACAATATTGGCTCGGGTTTTGATGCAGGAATTGGCATCACCGCAAGCAATATCCCCTTGCTACGCGGTAAAGCTGTATATGTGCTTGGCTTACTCTGGCATCTACTCAAAGGCATCCCCAATCCGCAGGTCGAAATTAAAACCGAGAATTACGAAAATACAATGAAAACCACACTGGTCGCGGTTTCCAATGGCATCTGTTATGGGGGCTCGTTCAAGATCACTCCCCAAGCCAGCATTAACGACGGCTTGATCGATGCCGTGATCGCCCCGCCGGTTGGACGATTTGGGGCAATTCCATTGATCATTCAACTGATGCGCGGCACACATTTGAATAATCAAAAAGTTACTCATTTGCAATGTCGAAAATTACACCTGAAAAGTGATAGTCCGATTCCGTTGATTGCGGATGGAGAAATCATTGATAAGGCTTGTTCAGAATACTCGGTCGAACTATTGGAAAGAAGATTAAGCCTGCTGGCCTGAT
>JABDMI010000068.1 GCA_013001575.1 Gammaproteobacteria bacterium | reverse complement strand
TTATTGGAGAAAATTCCCGGCCTTGAACAATCACGCTGCTTGATTGCAGCCGACAGTATGCCATTACGCAAGCCGCATGCCTGCGGTCTGTTACTCGGGGCAGCCGAAATTGGAGTAGCACCCTGGCATTGCGCCTACATCGGTGATTCCAGACGCGATATACAAGCTGCACAACATGCGCGAATGCACAGTGTTGCCGCCACTTACGGTTACATTAAAGATGACGATGACCATCGCAGTTGGGGGGCAGACTGTTTTATTGACGCCTTGCCGGAATTATCCGATATAGTGAAACCCTGATTTAACAGATCGAACAAATAAAACCTACCTGCCTTGAACCAGTTAACCCTCAACCCTGAATTATTAATCGCTGTATTAAGTGGCGCACTGATCGGATTCCTGTTCGGATTATTGATCCGTTCTTTATTGGCGCAACGCTTGATCAATACCGAAAAAGAGCAGCGCTTGATCGCGGAAACCCGATTAAAACATCAAGAAGAACTGGACGAAGAAAGAGATTCAGCACTGGAGTTGGCGCGCGAGCGCCTGGAAAATGCCTTTCATGAACTGGCGGACCAATCACTGGCTAAAAACAATGACCAGTTTTTGCAACTGGCCACACAAAAACTCAGTAATCAACAACAACAGGCTTCTTCCGACCTGGAAAAACGGCAACTCTCGATCAAAAACCTGCTGGAGCCGATCAGTGACGCTTTGAAAAAAACCGAAACCCAGATCGGCAGTATCGAAAAAACCCGCCACCAAAGTTTTGGCGAACTTAAACAGGAATTAAGCCAGTTACGTGATACCCAATCTGTGTTGCAATCGGAAACCCGAAACCTGGTAAACGCCTTGCGCAAACCCCAGGTGCGCGGACGCTGGGGCGAGCAAACCCTGAAACGCGTCGTGGAAGTGGCCGGAATGGTGCATCACTGCGATTTCACTGAACAAGTGAGTTCGGACATGGACTCGCGCTTGCGTCCGGACATGATCGTGTCTTTACCCGACCAGCGAAAGATCGTGGTTGACGCGAAAACCCCATTGCAAGCTTATCTGGATGCTTTGGAAAGTTCGAGCAATGAAGATATCGAAACCAATATGTCACGCCATGTGCAGCATATTAAAACCCACATCAAACAACTCGCCTCCAAGCAATACTGGGACGCCATGGATAACACTCCGGAATTTGTGGTGATGTTTATCCCGGGTGAGCAATTCCTTTCAGCTGCACTGGACAAGGATCCTGAATTATTTGATCAAGCCTTACAACAGAATGTGATCCTGGCGACCCCAAACAGTTTGATCGCGCTTTTAAAAACCGTGGCCTATGGCTGGCGCCAAGTGGAATTGGCCAACAATGCAGAGAACATTCGCAAAATTGCTGAAGACCTGTATAAACGCTTAAGCACGTTCACCAATCACATCGCCAAAATTGGCACCAACTTGCAACGCAGCAGCAAAGCGTACAACGATGCATTGGGCTCCTTGGAACGATCAGTGCTGCCAGGGGCTCGCAAATTCAAGGAAATGGGAATCAGTGCCAGCCAGGATCTGGCCAAGCTGGAAAGCCTGGAAGAAAACGTACGCATTCCGAAGTCGCTGAAAAATCTGGATGACGAATAACGCTTTTTAAAGCACAAATTGAAATACATAATGAATACCAATATTACATCCCTGCACATTATCAATAAAAGACAAAACGCATTGATCGACAAGGTTATTCTGGTCACTGGAGCTGGTGCCGGAATCGGACGTGCAGTGGCACTTGAATGTGCACGTCAAGGCGCGACTGTTGTCTTGCTTGGCAGAACCATCAAAAAACTGGAGAAAGTGTACGACGAAATTGTTGCACTGGGAAAACAAATCCCGTCTATTTATCCCATGGATCTATTGGGCGCGGATGAAAAACACCACGAGCAGCTGGCGGAAATTATTCATCAGGAATACGGGCGTCTGGATGGCTTGCTACATAATGCGAGTATCCTTGGAAGCTTGACGCCAATCGCACAATACGACGCAGCGCAATGGCAAAAAGTGATGCATGTGAATGTGACCGCACAGTTCGTGATGACCAAAGCCCTGCTCCCGGTTTTATTGAAGTCTGATCGAGCATCCGTTTTATTCACCAGCAGCAGCGTGGGCAGACAAGGTCGAGCATACTGGGGCGCGTATTCGGTTTCAAAATTTGCCACCGAAGGCATGATGCAAGTCCTCGCGGATGAGTTTGAGAATTCAGACAATATTCGCTTTAACAGTATCAATCCCGGAGCAACGCACACTTCAATGCGTTTATCGGCGTATCCGGCAGAGGATAAAACCAAGATCGCCAAACCGGAGGATATTGTTGACCCTTATGTGTATTTACTCTCGGATGAAAGTAACGAGAATGGACACATGTTTAATGCGCAGTGAAAGTTTTACCTTTTTTGATTCTGCTCTGAATGACTTTCGGCTCTGGAAGCGCAACACTTTATGGGCGACAATGCTCCGACTGGCATTCGCTTGAGCATATCCGATTTCCTGAATGAATTCACCTTGGCATCTCACTAGTGCCCATAATTGCTGCCCAAAAGTATTTTTAGACTGCAATAGCTGTTACAGTCATTTTGACTTGTAATCTAATTTTTGCCTCATGGAGGTCGTCATGCGTTTTCTGGTCTTGCTTTATGGCATAGTCAGTTATCTGGCTTTTCTACTGGTCTTCGTTTATTTCATCGCCTTTGTTGGCGAATTCTATGTTCCGAAAACCTTATCCTCTGAAGTGAAAATGTCGACAACATCCGCCTTACTGGTGAACATCGGTTTGCTGATACTTTGGGGTGTGCAACACACCCTCATGGCGCGTGAAAAATTCAAACAAGCCATATCCGCATTAATTCCACACCACATCGAGCGTAGTACCTATGTTTTAGTATCGTCGATCACATTAGCGATACTGATACATTTTTGGCAACCAATGCATGGCACATTATGGTCGCTTGAAAACGCAAGTTGGATCTGGGTGATTTTCTTTACCGGTTGGGGGCTGGTGTTTATAGCAACTTTCCTGACCGATCACTTTGACCTGTTTGGCTTACGTCAGACCTGGTTACACTACGTAAAAAAATCCTACACTTCGGTTGAGTTCACTGAAAGACTGTTCTATAAATGGATCCGACACCCGATGATGCTGGGATTGATCCTCGCATTCTGGGCCATCCCGATCATGACAACCGGACATCTGGTTTTTGCCATTGGGATGAGCGTTTATATTCTGGTTGGCATACACTTTGAAGAAAAAGGCTTGGCAAAACATCTAGGCATCGATTATCAGGATTATCAAAAACGCACGGCAAGAATTTTCCCGAAAATTTTTTAATATGTTAAAAACCCTATTTATTATCATTGTTTGCATTGTCGGTCTCATTTATGCCTTTTACTATGTTCTGAATAAAGCTTCACAGGGCATGCGCGATAAAGCCATGGCCTTTCTGAACGCATTAATTGTGGAAGACTTCAATAAGGCCTATGCCATGACCAGCCCAGAGTTCAAAGTAAATGTACCGGTTACAGACTTTGAACAATACCTGTTGAACGGCGACTTGTTCGAAATTTCCAAAATTGAAAGATACATCGGAGATTATGCCATCGGCCGGCTCAGTGGCAATCTATACCCAATCCTTGCTCGAAAAGACGGAACCTTCCTGAAAATTGACCTGCTCTTGCTTAAACAAGACCATGAATGGCTTATACATTCAATAGCGGTAAAACAGACAATCGCGGCAACTGACTAGTCTGAATTGATTTCAAGCGGGCTGAAGACCAGCCAATAAATCAAATCGTATATTATAATTTTTAATATACATTCAATACTTGCCGATATGATTCATTGGTAATTCATTGATAATAAGCATAGAATATTGATAGTATATGTTAAATAAGGATATTGACTCATATAGCCCATTACAATAATTAGAACACAAGGGTTACAAATGAAAATTCTATCCTTAGGTAAAGTCATTTTCAGGATCGCACTGATCATCGCGATCGCCGAATTTTTGGTAATGCAACTACTCGCCGTTATCCCGTATGAATTAGGTGTATTTGAAGTAGCATTGATCGATACCCTGATACTCACAGCCTTGGCCACGCCGTTTATATATTTTATTGTTGTAAAGCCATTTGTGAATGCGCACAATGCAGCCCTGCATGAAATAACCCAAACCGCCTTGATCGATCCGGTGACCAAGATCGGCAACCGTGTGTTGATCACATCGCATCTTGAGAAATGCATAGCGGGCAGTTTCCGTCACAAACATTATGGCGCCCTGATAATTTTTGACCTGGATGGCTTTAAAGCCGTTAATGATAATTATGGCCACAGCGCTGGAGATGCCTTACTTGCGGAAATTGGCCGTCGCCTTAAAAGCCAGATACGTGCCGATGACATGGCCGGCAGGCTGGGCGGTGACGAGTTTGTCGTAGTATATGAACGCTTGAATACTAACCTGGTGACCACCATGCGCGACCTAGACAAAATTGCTATTAAATTACTGACCTTGATCCAGGAACCTTTCGTGTTCAATAGTCAAACACTTAAAATAAGCGCCAGTATTGGTATTCGTATTCTCGGCATGGACCTGATCACCGCCGAGAAAGCCTTGATGCAAGCGGATGAAGCAATGTATCGCGCGAAAAAAGCCGGTAAGGGTCAGGCAAAATATTACGGCCAGGAATTAAATCTCGAAGCGCATGATACCGGGATGGGCTCTTAATAAAATCTGACCAGTAAATCAGATCATCAAATTGATCTTATGCATGTCAAAAGCGCCATGATTCGGTAACACGGTTTGTATTTGGTTATTATCCAGGCCATACCAATTCAGCATACTGTGCACATACTGCTCGACTGATGTGGTTGGAATAATACGCCCGCGCTTGCCTGAATCATCCACTCCGCCGATCTCAAGACTTGGCATGGTTCCGTATATATCACCACCCCGAACTGCATCCCCGATAACCAGTTGATGATTTCCCCAGCCGTGATCGGTGCCATCGCCATTACTGGTAAGGGTGCGTCCAAATTCTGAAGCGGTAAAGGTCGTCACGTCACTGGCAGCACCAACTTCGGTCAGCGCGTAATAAAATGCTTTGAGAGAATCCGCTAACGTGCCAAACAGATTGGGCTGATCCTGGTTGTGATCGTCGTGTGTATCAAAGCCGCCCATTTCTACGAAAAACACCTGTCGTGACATGCCCAAAGTATCGCGCGCGGCGATCATATTAGCCACCATGCGTAATTGTGACGACAGCCCATAGCCGTTATCTTCAGGAAATACCGTATTCAGCGGTGGCGTATTTTGTAACACGCTACCGACTGATTCCACCAATTCCAGGGTGCGTTGATTGGTGACAGCAATTTCCTGTTCAAACTGATTGGCATATTCCCGATAGAGATTATCCAAATAAGCAGTACGTCGTTTGTTTTCGTAACCTTCGCCTTCTTTCACAAACCAATACTCATCAAAACCATCGGCTGAAACGGAAAGATCCAGGAAACCCGAATTACGTAACCACAAGCTTCTTGAGTTAACCGACAATCCTGTAAGCAATGGTTCGGTTTGTTGTGAAGCGTAAATACTTGCCACGCGCCCACCCCAGCCGGAATTTTGCCCGGAAGTCAGGTTAATGGTTTTCCATTGATCCTGTTGGTTGTTATGCGAGAACAGTTCAGTGGGGACCGGCACACTTTTATTGCGGTACTCGTCGCGGGTGATCGGTTGTATCAGATTTCCCGTATTCGCCATCACGGCCATTTTTCCGTTATTGAACAGTTCGTGCAATGAACTGGCAGCCGAATGCAGACCATACGTATGTCCGTCATTGGTCAGCGGTGAAATGGGCAACAATGCAGACTGTTCCACCGACAGGTTTTGACGTGCATTGGAATATTCGGCGTAACCGTCGGAATCGGTTGGCACGATCAGATTAAAAGCGTCATTCCCGCCGTGCAAAAACACACAGACCAAAGCCTTGTAATCGGGCAGCGCGTTTTGAGCAAAGCTCAGTCGGGGGAAATTCACCAGACCGGAACCGATCAATGAGGCCGCGCCCAATTTCAGAAATTCTCTACGTTTCATACTTGTCATAATCCGCCCCTAGTCCTGAACCATGAATTCTGGCGCAACCACCAACAATCCCAACGCTTCAATGGCACGCTGATCCGGACGATCGATTGGAAATGTGTTAATAAAGTCTTTGGTAATCGTACGCAATTCATTACTCATGTCACCGCCAAATAACATCAGGTTGTAATGATCCAGTAAGGTGTCAACGTTTTCCGCCAGTGTAATTTCCGTTGACAGATCGATGAGTATTTCATTTGCTTCAGGGTTGGCTTTAAGATGGTTTTGACTCAGCACCAAATATTGCATGAAATTGGTCATTTTGGCCTGATTGGCTTCGGTATGAATCTCAAATTCGGGCGCCACCCAGCCGTTATCCACAAAGCTGCCTTGTGGTGAGTAGAAGGGACTAAAGAAATTAAACACATGATGCGCTTCCAGAGGGGATTGGCCGAGAAACTCGTTAAAGTAAGTGAGTCTGTATTCACCATTAGCCGAATATGCATTAAACGTACGCCACAATCCTGCCATGCGAATCAAGGGTTCTTTTAATTTGCCATATATCTTGTCAGCTGAGGTTGTTGCCGTTATGGCTTCATCGTCCAATAACAGTGCCTTGATCACACTTTTCAGGTCACCCCGCACTCCGTTGCCATTATTTTCAAACACCGTGGCAACCCGTTGCACGAAGGCATCAGAAGGATTACTGGTAACCAGTTTTTGAATGAGTTGTTTAGAAATAAATGGCGCTACGTTGGGATGGTTGAAAACTATATCCAGCATGTCTGTCATGTCTTCATCCGCATTTTGTTCAGCTGGAATGATCGCGCCACCCAAAACCGTTTTTTGCCCTCGATCATGACGCTCTTCAATGACGATCATCGGGTTCATGAAATCGGGACGATCATCCTGGCCGGTAACGATCTCATAAATATTTGCAAAATGCCATCCGGTAAATACCCGGGCCATTTCTTCAATGGTCTCTTGATCGTAGGTCGGAATAGGTTGCCCGACACTGTCCAGCTTGGGTGTGGCGTCCGGGTTCAGTTCATGCAAACCAATTGTGAATAGCTGCATCATTTCGCGTGCAAAATTTTCGTCCGGTAATATATTTTCTTCAGGGATGGCTTTCTGGTTGCCTTTCATACTCAGGTATTCACCCATGACCGGGTTAAGGGTGACCTCTTCGAGTAGATCTCGAAAATTTCCAAAAGAATGTTTGAGTAAAATGTCGTAGTAATTGGCCAGGGAGATGGAGGCCATTTCCGGATCCGGGAAATCCACCCCGTGTAATGACACCACCAGAATCTCACTCAACACAAAAGCCACACGTTGACGCAACTGATCGTCGGAGTTCACCGCCCTATCAAACCACGCGGCGGTATGTTCGCGCCAACGAATCTCGGGCAGCGCCTGGACATAACTGAAATGATCGGTCATTGGCAAGGCCATTTGCTGATCAATCCAGGCCTCATAACCCATATCACTCAAGGCATCGATGTCTTCTTGAGTGGGACCAAAACTGGTTTGAAACAAGAATTTCGACGCCGCTTGATCTGAAATACTGACACTTGGAGGTGGTGGCGATGTAATTGGGGGTTGCGAGATAACCGGTGGCGCACTACTCCCGCCCCCGCCACAAGCGACCAGGCTCAGGGTAAATAGGCACAAAAACGAACGGACCAACAGCAAGCGAAGTGAATTCATAACAAATCTTCCTGACCGTGTAAAAGAAGGGTTACCTGTATTAACGAGCCGATTGCGATTTGGTTGACACATTAATTGAAAATGTTCATGTGTGCAGTGCAGCAACCGTATTTCGTCGTGAACCAGCATACGTTAAACGGCTTAATCTTAACTGAATGCAGAATATTTTGATGTTTAGCTCCCAGCTTAAAGGTCTACTGAAACAACTTTATTGTCAAAGTAATCACTAAAGTATTAGCAATAAAATCAATTCTGCATTTGCACGAAAATTAAAAAATAGATGTCTCAGATAAGCATTTTTGAATTTACCTTATATACCCTGGGTAACTTATTGAAAAATTTAATTTATTTTCTTAATTTGCTATTGTAATCAATTTTGTGACTAAGTATCATACACAGATAATTACAAGGTCTATATAGATATCGGCAAAGGGACAGCCGTAACAAACTGACAAATTTTTGGGGATTGGGCTCTATGAGTAACAGCAAACCACTGTTATTAGCAATTATTGCAAGTGCAGAACTGGAAGAATCCATTCGTACTATTGCTGGTGAGGCTTATGAATTGGTGTACGCCAATGACATTCATAGTGGAATTGACACACTCAAACGATCTGATGCAAAAGTAGCGCTACTCGATTTTGACATTGCCACTTCAGACCCTGAAGCCCTGGATTTACTACGCGACGAAAAAACAGACCTGGTTCCGATAGTAATTTGTCCGCGCGAACAAAGTGACGAACTCCTCGCTACAAACATTAACCGTGAAGCATTCCGGGTTTTATTTTCACCCTTGGCGACCGGACAAACCAAACTCGCTCTGGCCGCAGCTTTCAAGCACAGTGTTGAGCAACATTTAATTGTCCGACCAGCAAGTACTACAACAGCAATTAAAAAAGCCAAGCCCTCGGTAATCAAGCCAGTTCACATATTAGCAAGTCTTGCTGTGTTCGCAGTTGCATTGGTGTCCTGGGTGTTTATTTCAAAACACAATACGGCAAAACAGGAAGCGGCAAGGGCTGAAGCAGAATTACAACAACAAGAAGCTAAGGCGCAACGCAAACTGAATCAATTATTGTTGTTTGCAGAAGGGGCTAAAAACGCCGGAAATTATTTCCCCCCGGCGCCCAATAATGCCTTACAAAGTTATTTGGCAATTTTAAATGACAACCCGGGAAATCCGGTTGCTGAAAAAGCGTTGGATGACCTAAGCGTGTTAGCGCTGGGGGATTATGATCTACACTTTTCTAATGGTAGCAGCATTGAAGCGCTGAATAGTCTGGAACAAGCCAGAGAAATTGCAAAGCTTGACCCGGGACTTGCTACGCGCATCGGCGCAGTAATTATTGATAAGCAAAACCAGGCAATTGAATCCATTCGGACAGCTCTCAATCAGCAAAGAGTTTCTGATGCTGCCAATAGCCTTGCAACATATTCTGCTTTATTTGATTCCAGCAGCGATGAAATAGGCAATCTAAAAGCCAATATTGACGCACAACAAGAAAACCTTGATAGAGAGTCTGAACTTAATGAAACACTCGCGAATATTCAGGACGCCATCACAAATAATCGTTTACTGACACCCAGTCAGAATAATGCTCGATTTTATATCAACAGACTGGAAAATCTGGATGCCACTAATCCCGATATTGAGCAACTAAAGTCCGATCTTGCAGATCGATTACTGGTTCAATCCCGTCAATCCACTAATGACGAAAACTTTACAGCTGCGCGAAGATATATTGATGCAGCGGACGCTCTAGGCGCCAATACTCAAATCGTAAACACGGCGCGCACGCAATTAATTGCTGCAGAAGACGCATATAATTCTGCACTAGCGGCGTCTACAGCTGAAGCCGAAGCTGAAGCTCAAGAACAGGAACAAGCTGATCAACAAGCCGAAGCAGAAAGACTGGAAGCGGAAAGAATACAACAAGAGGCTGCTGATGCAGCCGCGGAAGCCCAACGCATAGCAGAAGAGCGCGAGGCATTGCGCATCCTTTTAGCGACTCCGGTGTCTGTTACATTAAGCCAACTCACCCCAGTTACCCGGCCTCCTCCGGTTTATCCGCGCCGCTATGAAAAGCGTGGCACTACTGGTTCAGCAACTGTGGCTTTTACGGTTAAAAAAGATGGTAGCACGTCAAATATCTCGGTAAAGGTAACAGAACCATCATCAGCCGTAGCTTTCGGAAGAGCCGCGAGTAACGCAATTGAAAAATGGACTTTTGAACCTTTTACCGATGAGGAAAATCGGGTGCGTCTGGCTACCACCGAGATTAAAATTAATTTTCAGCAGTGAGTAGAATTTTAGTGCTTAGCGTACTCTGCTTAACTCGGTTTAAAGTTTTACTTTGCTCTTAAGTTCATTCAGGGATTGACCCTCGAGCTCAAAATATTCGCCCGGTTTCACTTCGCGGTGCAAGCGAATATTGGCGTAACGAATGCGCATTAAGCGATTTACTTTATGCCCAACCGCTTCCCACAAACGTCGCACTTCACGTTTGCGTCCTTCTTTTAAAATGACATGAAACCAGTGATTGGCCGCATCGCTTTTTTTATTGGCGCTGTGTTGTTTTTCAATTTTTAAGAACCGACCCATTCCGTCCTCCAATTCAACACCTTGCAAAAGCTGATTGATACTCTCGGCATCAGGCTCACCTAATACTCGCACGGCGTATTCGCGTTCAATTTCATACGAAGGATGCATTAGGCGGTGTGCCAGTTCACCATCGGTGGTGAACAGGATGAGACCGCTGGTATTGATGTCCAGTCGCCCGACTTGTATCCAGCGCCCGCTACCCAAGCGCGGTAATAATTCAAACACATTTGAACGACCTTCAGGATCGTGGCGGGTGCATAGAACCCCAACCGGTTTGTGTAACACCAGCGTGCGATGAGAAGTTGCGGTTTTTTTTCGGGTTTTTAACAGTTCGCCATCAATTGCCACCCGGTCATTAAGAGTGGCCTTATCCCCGAGCTTGGCAATCTTGCCATTCAAGCTGACACGCCCTGCTTCAATCCAGCGCTCGGCTTCCCGACGCGAGGCTTTACCGGCATTGGCAATGAGTTTTTGTAACCTTACGGCGTCTTGATCAGACATGCTATATAGACTCGGTAATTTGTTATTCGTCTTCTGACAATAAGGCTTTACGATCCATATCATCTTCGCTGTCATCGGAGGTAGCAACAACTGGCTGCCCTGGATCCAGACCCAGATCCATTTCCACATTCATGCTATCCAGGTCACGGATCTCGGCCAGTGTGGGCAATTCGTCGAGTTTCTTAAGACCAAAATAATCCAGGAATTCTTTGCTTGTGCCATACATGGCCGGACGCCCAGGCACATCACGATGACCTAACACTCTGATCCAGCCGCGCTCTTCCAGCGTTCGAATAATGTTTGTGCTGACAGCCACACCCCGAATTTGCTCAACGTCGCCTCGCGTAGCCGGCTGGCGGTAAGCAATTATGGCCATGGTCTCTAACAGCGCACGTGAATAACGTGGTGGTCTTTCTTGCCACAGCCGTGACACCCATTCGGTGTATTGGGTATTTACCTGCATGCGAAATCCGCTCGCCACTTCGACCAGTTCAGCGCCACGACCTGCGTAATCGTCTTGCAATAAGGACAAGGCCTTGCGAACATCACTGCGTTCAGGTTTTTCCCCGTCACCAAATAATGCGATCAATTGATTCACACTCATTGGTTTGGAGGCGGCAAGGATTGAAGCTTCAACAATATTTTTTACGGTATCAATATTCATAATAATTGGACATCAGGAATAGTTTATAAAGATTCATTATCGGTTTCATCGGCATATGAGGTTTCGGGCAATTCAGCGTTTTGATCAGATTGCATGGGCGCGCGTTTTACATGAATTTTGGCGTAGGGTTCGGCTTGCACAATGTCCAGCAAGGCTTCTTTGGTGAGTTCTAAAATAGCTAATAAGGTTACTACTGCACCCATGCGTCCTTCTTTCGCGTCGAACAGATCGGTAAATTCAACAAAATCGATATCATCCAGTCGCATTAACAGTTCACCCATGCGCTGACGGACTGAAAGCTTTTCGAAATTAATGTGATGATGCTCAAACATTTCCGAGCGCTTGATCACCGCTGCAAATGCCATCAAGAGTTCTTTTAATTCAACCGTTGGTTCTTGTTTAACAATATGCCGCTCAACCACTTCAGCTTTTACCTGGAAGGTGTCCCGTTCCATTCGTGGCAATTGACCGAGGTCCTCGGCGGCGGTTTTAAAGCGTTCGTATTCTTGCAAGCGGCGAATCAATTCCGCACGCGGGTCATTCTCGTCGGCATCGTCTTCTACCGGACGCGGTAACAGCATGCGCGATTTGATCTCGGCCAACATCGCGGCCATGACCAGATACTCTGCGGCCAATTCCAGCTGCAAGGTTTCCATCAGATCAATGTAGGACATGTATTGTCGTGTGATCTCGGCTATCGGAATATTTAAAATGTCGAGATTTTGACGCTTGATCAAATACAGCAACAGATCCAGCGGACCCTCAAACGCTTCCAGGAATATTTCCAGGGCATCGGGTGGAATATACAGATCCTTGGGCATCTCGGACAAAGGCTCACCCGCCACAAAAGCAAATGGCATCTCGCCTTGTTGCGGCTGGGTAAAATGCATTCCGTTTTGCGCGGTTGGTAGTTCTTGCGCTTCGGGCTTATTGACTTCGTTAGAGTTCAAAATTTATCCTGATATGAATTGGCATTAGAGTTCTGAATATTGTAAACCAACTGCTTTTCGCACATCGGTCATGGTTTCATTAGCTGCTTCCCGCGCAGCTTCATTACCATCCCGGATCACAGCACGTACCTGATCGGGATGACGTTCAAGTTCCTGGCCACGACTGCGGATTGGTTCGAGTTCGGCCTGAATTGGTTCGATGACCTTCATTTTGCAATCAATGCACCCAATACCGGCAGTTGTGCAACCTTCACGTACCCAGTTTTGGGTAGATTCGTCTGAATAAATTTTATGAAAATCCCAAACCGGACATTTTTCCGGATTGCCGGGATCTGTCCGGCGTACACGCGCCGGGTCAGTTGGCATGACCTTGATCTTTTTGCTCACCTCGTCCGGGTCTTCGCGTAAAGCAATGGTATTTCCGTAGGATTTAGACATTTTCTGTCCATCCAGACCGGGCATTTTTGGCACCGGGGTTAGCAAGGCCTGCGGTTCAACCAAAATGATGCGGCCACTCCCCTCCAGATTGCCGAGCAAGCGTTCGCGATCGGCAATAGTTAAATTTCCCGAGGCCTGTATTAATTTTCGACCTTCTTCCAGCGATTCCAGTGAACCTTTTTCTTGATAAGCCCTGCGTATCGCTTTGTATTTTTTTGCGTGTGACTTACCCAAAGACTTGAGAGCCTTGTCAATTTTTTCTTCAAAGCCAGGTTCACGTCCGTATAAATGATTAAAACGGCGTGCCAGTTCACGCGTGATCTCGACATGCGCTACCTGGTCTTCGCCAACCGGAACATGCGCAGGTCGATACAATAAAATATCGGCACTTTGTAAAACCGGATACCCTAAAAACCCGTAGGTCGCCAGATCACGCTCCTTGAGTTTTTCAATTTGGTCTTTGTAGGTTGGAACCCGTTCTACCCAGCCCAAGGGGGTGATCATGCTCAAGAGCAAATGTAATTCCGCATGTTGCAAAACCTGAGACTGGACAAAAATGGTCGAGGACTTTGGATTCAGTCCGGCGGCCAACCAGTCGGTGACCATTTCCCAAGTGTTGCGTTCTACTTCTGCCGGGTCATCGTAATGCGTGGTTAATGCGTGCCAGTCAGCCACAAAATAGAAACAATCGTATTCGTGCTGAAGATCGATCCAGTTCTTTAAAGCACCATGATAATTTCCCAAATGCAAGGCACCGGTCGGACGCATTCCCGAAACAACTCTGTTATTTTTAATCAGGCTCATGGTTTAAAAAAAAATTGAAAATAGGAAGATTATATGGCGGTGGTTATTGGTGTGAAATTATACGGAGTTATGCGATTATTATTGCTCTGAATTAGCGCAGATGCGAACTATATTGCCGTTTATTTGAACATTTATCCCGGTCTATTACACAAAATCCGAGATGTCGCCTTTACCAGCTCGCAATACTTTGGGTACACCTTCCACCAGGTCAATGATCGAGGTTGGATCCAGCCCACAATTACCGCCATCGATGATGGCATCGAGTTGATTTTTAAGCCGTTCTTCAATGTCATAAGGATCACTTAAGGGGTAATCATCGCCCGGGAGACTCAAGGTTGTGCTCATGATTGGCTCACCCAATTCTTCCAGCAAAGCCTGGGCAATCTCGTTATCAGGCACACGTAAACCGATGGTTTTACGTTTCGGGTTTTGCAAGCGCTTGGGCACTTCGCGCGTGGCCTTGAGAATAAAGGTATAAGCGCCGGGTGTGTGCGCCTTGAGGAGTCGATAAGAGGCGTTATCGACCTTGGCATAACTGGAGATTTCTGAAAGGTCCCGACACACCAGAGTGAAATGATGTGACTTGTCGAATTGCCGTATACGGGCAATGCGTTGCATGGCATTTTTATCCCCAATATGACAGCCCAGAGCATAAGAGGAATCGGTTGGATACGCGATCACCCCACCGGCGTGCATGATCTCAACCGCGGTTCGGATCAGACGCGGTTGTGGATTATCCGGATGAATGTGTAAAAACTGACTCATGCGAGGATTATAGCATTGCTGTAAAGCTTGAATTTTCGCTCAAATCCGGTGCAATTTACCGTATCATACGCAGCTTGATTTCATCCGAGAATTTGCATGCGACACTTCGCAGAATACGCACCGTTGGCTTTGTTTCTGGTGGTGTTTTTCATCAAGGGAATTTACTGGGCTACAGCTGCTCTGATGCTGAGTTACAGCATCGGAATGTTCTACCTGTGGCGTATCGATGGCAAACTCAGTGCCATGCACAAAGGTACTCTGGGGTTTATTCTGGTTCTGGGCGCCTTGACGCTTTTTTTCCAGAACGAAAAATTCATTCAATGGAAGCCGACCATCGCCAATTGGGCATTTGCAGCGGCATTTTTGGCCACGCATAAATTTGCACAGCAACCTTTGGTAAAATCCTTGTTCGGGAACGCTGTTAAACTCGCTGATAAAGACTGGTTTAGCTTAAGCTTGATGTGGGTGATATTTTTTGTCGTCGTTGGTATTCTGAATCTTTATGTGGCTTACAATTTTTCCATGGCATTTTGGGTCAAATTCAAAGTCTTTGGCTTGCTCGGTATCACTATTGTATTTTCTATTTTGCAAGGCATCTGGCTAATGCGTAAAGGCGAGATACTTGATGCTGACTCCCAACAGGAAATTGTTTCAGCCAGTGATACTGATATCTTGGAACTATCAGAGAATTCATCAGTCACAGACCGCGAATCCCTTATTAAGCAAGCCTTAAAACAAGAATTACCCGATGCGAGCATTGATCTGGTGAATGAAAGTCATTTACACGCCGGTCACGCCGGTGCAGCGGATGGCCGCGGGCATTTTCGCCTAAACATCATTAGCCCGCATTTCAAAGGTATGCCCGTACTGCAACGACATCAGTTGATTTACCGCATTTTAGGCGACATGATGGTAACTGACATCCATGCCTTGGCTATTGAAGCAAAATCACCTGACGAAGTATTTGCAAATTAATAAACACCCTATTCAAATTAATATTAACGATGATAATTGAGGACATTATGAAAAAATTAATACTTGCCAGCCTGAGCGCGCTTCTGCTATTAGGTGCATGTACCCAGAAAAGTGACAGCAGCACAATTGACAATCCACTGAACCTCGC
>JABDMI010000067.1 GCA_013001575.1 Gammaproteobacteria bacterium | reverse complement strand
TGGATTTTCCCGAAGACCGGGTGCCACAATGCGAAGAAGTCTCAAAAGTTTTGCGTGAGAAAACCGGTTGGGAAGTCGCCCCGGTTCCGGCGCTGATCAATTTCCCACGCTTTTTTGGCTTACTCGCCAATAAACGTTTTCCGGCCGCAACCTTTATTCGCACCCGTGACGAATTGGATTATTTGCAAGAGCCGGATATTTTTCATGAGCTCTTTGGACACACCCCGCATTTGACCGATCCGCGTTTTGCCGCCTTTACCCACGCTTACGGTCGCGCCGGGGTGATGGCGAATCAAAAAGATCAGGCAATGTTGGCCAGACTGTACTGGTTTACCGTGGAATTCGGCTTGATCGATTCGGGCGAAGGCTTGCGGACATACGGGGCCGGCATCGTGTCGTCGATCGGTGAGACCCAATACGCTTTGCATTCCGACAAACCTGTTCGCAAACCCTTTGACCCGATTGATGTTTTACGCACCCCGTACCGCATAGACATTTACCAACCGGTGTATTTTGTTCTGGAAAGTTTTGACCAGTTGTTTGAATTGGCACAACAGGATTTGCTCGGACTCATTAATCAGGCACGCGAACTCGGTATGCATGAACCCTTATTCCCGCCACCTGAAAAGGTAGCCTGATAAACTAATCGTCATACCGCGATTCAATCGCGGTATCTAAACATGAGAAAGCTATGACCGATTTAAAAAACAAACGCTGCGCCCCCTGCAATGGTGAAGTTGAGGCCATGCCCAAAGCCAAAGCCGAGGAATTACTCGCCGAACTGGGTGAAGGTTGGGAGTTATTCGCCGATGCCAAAATGATCCGCAAGGATTTTAAATTCAAAGGCTTTTACAAAACCATGGCCTTTGTAAATTCCGTGGCCTGGATCGCCAACCAGCAAGTGCACCACCCCGATCTGGAAGTCGGTTACGGTCATTGCCTGGTGAATTACACCACCCACGAGATCGACGGCCTCTCGATCAATGATTTCATTTGTGCGGCCAAGATCGACGCCTTACTGCAGCCCTAAGCGGCTTCTGTCAAAAACTATTTCAAAACATGCCTAGGGTATGGCGCGCCGGGTATTTGTAGAAAATTGAAAACTTGCGGGTACATTCCGGCATAATCTCCTAATAGGAGTTAAGTTGGTCTGTTAATCAGGAAAAGAGTCTTCACCATCCAGCTCGATAGCCAAAAAATTCAGGTCTTGTTACAACTGAAGCCACTGCGACTGTTCGCATTGTTTGTGGCTGGCGTGTTCCTGTTCCCGTTTGTGATGCAGTTGTTGTTCAATTTGCTGTACGGCAATGAATTGCTGGGCGGTGTTTCCACCAATGTTGAAGCGGTTTGCATGCTTATTGGGTACTTGCTGGCCTATACCGCGACAGTCGTGTACGCGCGCGACTATTTCCGTTTTACGCTGAGTAATTTTTTCAGCAAAGTTTCATTCCGGATTCTGTTCTTATCTTTTTTGGCGGGCTTGTTATTCACCGCGGCAATTGTTGAGGTCATGATCCTCATTGAGCCGCCGCAGGATTTTGGTGAATCCACCGGGGAATACCTGAATGGCACAGTGTTATCACGCGCGGTTCTGATTCTATTCACCGCCCTGCTCGGCCCCTTGGTGGAAGAATTTGTGTTTCGCGCCTACATTTTTGACGCCCTGAAACAGAAATACACCTTCGCCACCACCGCCCTGATCTCCAGCGCATTATTCACACTCCCGCACATGCCGGAGTATTACAGCTACTGGCCCGCTGGCCTGATCATTTTTTCATTGGGATTGTTGCTAGCATACTTCCGCAAACGTCACGACAGCTTGCTGCCGTGCATTGTGTTGCACGCGACCTATAATTCGGGCTTGTTGTTATTGTTCTTTATTGCCTCAGCCTGAGCGATGTAATTCTCGGGACGCTGAACCTGTGTCAGTGAGCAGTTTAGATAAGTCGCCGACTTAAACGTGTCGACCGCCGTCCCAACCACCCTTAGCCAGGACTTCTTCGCCCAGTTTTTTGGGCGCCTCTTCCAGGTCGGTGGCCATGGAATCGTTCCAGCGATTAAGAAAACCGTACAAACTCACCGCAGCCAGCATTTCCACGATCTGGTCTTCATTCCAATGTTGACGTAAGGCTGACATTAATTCAGGCGTAACCCCGTTGGGAACCGAACCGGCCGCCAAAGCGTAATCCATGGCAAGCCGTTCAGCCTCGCTGTACAAAGGACTGGATTGGTAATCCCAGATGGCTTTGATCTTTTCATACTCAACGGCATTGATCTCTGCGGCGATCAGGGAATGCGCTTCACAGTACTGACAGCCTGCCGCGCGACTGGCGAGATGCGCCAGAATACGTTTAAAACCCGGATCTACTGTACCGTTGGGATCCATAACCGCCCTGGTCAAAACCCCGAAGCCTTTAACGATTTTCGGTCGACGCTGCATGGTTAGCAGACTGTTCGGGACAAAGCCCAAAATGTCTTCAAAGATCTTAAAGTCATCCGCTAATTCCGGATTGGTCTCGGCCGGCAAGGGTTTCATGTGTGCCATTTAGTCACCTATTAACAAATTATTATTGTTCCATTAAGAACAGGAAATAAAAATATGGGGATTTATTACAAGTTCTTCAAGCCCATGGCTTGTTGCATCAGAATTCTTTTGATCGGGCCAATGCGATTCACCAAGCCCATTCCCAGGCGTCTGCCTTGTTGCACCAAAGGGTTTTCCGACTGGAAAATGTCCAACAAGGCGTCCAGACCGCTCATCATACGCACATTAATGTGTTTACGCTGTCGTTCGTATGACCGCAACACACTCAGGTCACCCAGATCAAGATTTTTGGACCAGGCAGCGTGTAATGCGTCCGACAATGCAGACACATCGGCCAAACCGAGATTTACGCCCTGTCCCGCGAGCGGATGCACCGCGTGCGCCGCATCCCCGCATAAGACCACACGTTCACTCACATACTGGCGTGAATGCAAAAGTTGTAAGGGGAATTTTTTCACCTCGGCATTCACGCGCATTTGGCCCAGGATCCCCTGACTGAATTCACTTACTTTGTGCGACAAATCTGTTTTGGATAGTTTGAGTAAACTTTCCGCACGCGCGTCCGAACATGACCAGACCATAGAACAATCGCCATTCGCGAGCGGCAAAATGCCTAACACTTCCTGTGCATGAAAACGCTGATAGGCACATGCTTGATGCGGCTTTTTCGGGGTCAATCGGGTCACCACCCCGCTTTGTGCATAACTGCGCGAGACTTCCGGCAAGTCCAGCATGTGTCGGGTGTGTGAATTCGCGCCATCGGCCGCAACCAGTAAGCGCGTTTGTAATGCTTGACCGAAATCCAGATCCAGATTGACCTGCTTGCCGGTAACTTCAATGGCTTGCACACATTGCGGTGAGTAGAAATGTATATTGTTGTGGGTTTGCGCGGCGGCGTAGAGACTGGCGCGGATCAAGCGGTTCTCAATGATCCACCCCAAGGCATCAACCTCCAGTTCCTCGGCTGAAAATTTCAGACTTTCCAGTGCTTGCGGTGCTTGTTCCCAAATGTGCATACGCTGGTAAGCACTGACGCGACGACATTGAATGGCGTCCCAGGCACCGGCTTGTTGTAACACTTGTTGACTGGCTGGCGAGATGGCTGAAACGCGTAAGGCATAGTCTTGCGTATTCCAGTCGGTGGGATTGTCGGAGTCCTGGTTCAGATCGGGAATCGCCTGCGTTTCGATCAGGGCAATGGAGAGTGGCAAGTCGGCCAGCGAATTGGCCAGACTTAATCCCACCATGCCGGCACCGACAATGACCACATCGTGCTTGAGACGTGACATATCAGGCGGCTTTTTTACGCCTGGCCTTGGTCTTGGCTGATCCCGAAGTTGCAGACTTTACGGTCGGTATTTTTGCCCGTCCAGCAGCACCTTTGGCCATCAATGCTTCGATGTCGTCGGCGCAACGTGGCAAGCCCTTGCTGAGAATTTCATAGCCGTTGCGGGTAACCCGTACATCGTCTTCAATACGCACGCCGATGTTCCACCATTTTTTCGCTACGCCTTTGCTGCCGGCCGGAATATAAATGCCCGGTTCCACCGTGAGCACCATACCGGGCTCCAGAACGCGCCAGTGGTCTTCTACTTTGTAGTCACCAACGTCGTGCACATCCATACCCAGCCAATGCCCGGTCTTGTGCATAAAGAATTTGAAATAGGCTTCGCTTTTGATGATCTCGCTGAGTGTGCCTTTGAGTAAACCAACCTTTTTCAGGCCCTTGGCCACGGCTTTTACTGCCGCCTCGTGTGGTGCGATCCAGCTGTTGCCCGGCTTGATGGCGGCGAAGGCCGCTTCTTGTGCCGATAGAACGATGTCGTAAATGGCGCGCTGGGTGTCACTGAATTTGCCATTGACAGGAAAAGTACGGGTAATGTCTGACGCGTAAAGATCGTATTCGCAACCGGCATCAATTAATAACAAGTCACCGTCTTTTAAAATCTGATTGTTCTCGTTGTAATGCAGTATGCAGCTATTGTCGCCACCGCCCACGATCGGGGAATAGGAAATATCGGCGCCGTGTTTTTTAAATTCGTGCACAAATTCGGCTTCAATCTCGCATTCATTCATGCCAACTTGCACCACTTGCATGGCGCGTTTGTGTGCCCCGACCGCTATACGCGCCGAGTGCTTCATCACCTTGATCTCGGCTGGGGATTTGAACAAACGCATATCGTGCAGATAATGATCCAGTGCAACAAATTCCTGTGGCGGATGTTGTCCGGATTTGGTGTTTTGTTTTATGGCATTAACCAGATTAATAATGCGGTGATCAAAATCGGGCTCTTTGCCCATGGTGTAAAACACCCGTTCATACTCACCCAGTAAACGTGATAAATGGCTGTCGAGTTTATTGATGGAATAGGCCTCATCGGCGGCGTAATCCTTGATCGCGCCTTTTTGACCAGCGCGACGACCGTCCCAGGTTTCGCGCACTTTGTCCTTGTCACGACAAAACAGGATGTATTTATGCGAACGACCCTGTGGTACGAGCACCGCCACCGCTTCTGGCTCGGGAAAGCCGGTCAAGTAATGAAAATCACTGTCTTGACGATAACGATAATGCACATCGCTGTTACGGGTTTTTTCGGTCGCCGCGGGCAAGATCACAATGCCGTTATGGCCGATCATCTGCATTAAGGTTTTACGGCGTTTGGCGAATTCTTTGGTATCCATAGGTCTGTGGGGCCTTGCTATGATTGTCTGGTGAGATTTACGGGTTTAATTATACTAAGTTTAATACTCGCTTTAGGCGTTTAGTGCACGATGTCATTATCGGAATCCAGTTGATACATGGGATCGACTTCAATCTTTTCCTCGCGACCCTGAAGGTGCTGGCCAGCCATTTCTTCAAACACCAATTGCACACTCACGCGGAGATATTCGAGTAATTCCATAAAGGCTGCTTCATCAGTTTCATCCAGGGCATCGTCCTGATGTCCGGCACGCGCGAGTTCGGCAAAGTCACGCAAGATCTCCTCCACGGTTTCGGGAAATTCCTGTTGCTTGTCGGATTCAGCATCAAGCTCGGCCAACTCTTGTTGTAATTCCGTCTGGGCAGCTTGCGCGGCCTTTAATTTGATCTCTTCGAGTTCGAATTCATCTTCGGGATCCTCATAATCAAATGCCCGGGTGTCCGATGCCAATGCGCGGTAATTGGAGAATCCAAATAAATAACCCTGACACCAGTGCGCCAGCTCCTTGATTCGCCATTGCAAGGACTCGTCGTCGTCGGGCAAGACCGGATAAAACTCGGTCTCGATCTGGTTAAGCATGCGGGCTGAATGCGCCAACAATTCTTCCAGTTGACCACGCACCATTTGGTAACGTTCATCCTGTGGCTCGCCTTCCAGTTGCAAGACCGGAATCCAGCGACTCGGACCAATAAAGGCATCCCGACACAACAGGCCACATAACATGCCATGGATCTCGGCCACCGATTGCGCTTGCTCGCAATAGTCCACACAACTCAACAGTTCGGCATACACCGGCACCACATCTAAATGTCTCATAATATTTCCAATTCCTGCGCGTCAGCTTCATGAGCCGTTGCTTCAGGCGGGCATGCTAACACTGACCGCGGCGTGAACCCAGTCTGGTCAGCGAAAATGAGCAAAAAATCCACTCGAATCCGGTAAGAATCGCGGGAAATCAAACACCGAGACTAAAAAAACACTAGAATTGGCGTTAACTTATTGACCTAAGCTGGCTTGCAGCCTATATTATTTAGCATGAACACATCCGTAAAAAACTCCCAGGTCGGGCAATTATTCGAACAAGAGATCGAGCGCCTGGAAGACAAACTCAATGACCTCATCCATGCGTGCGACAAATTGCGCGAAGAAAACGATTCGCTTAAACGTCGTCAGGACTCTCTGGTGAATGAGCGAGCCGGCCTGTTACAAAAGAACGAGCAGGTTCGCACCCGGGTTGAAGCCATGATCAATCGCCTCAAAGGCATGGAACAAAACCTCTAAATGTTGTATCTATCTGTAACTTCTACGCAACCTGACTATCGGAACGGCCATGAGTAACCTAAGCAAGATCAAAATTAAAATTCTGGAAAAAGAATACGACATCGCCTGCCCGCCGGAAGAACGTACCGAGTTACTCGATTCGGCCGAACTGTTGAATACCCGAATGCGCGACATCCGCGACAGCGGCAAGGTAATCGGTCTGGATCGTATCGCCGTGATGTCAGCGCTTAATCTGGCGCATGAAGTGGTGCGCCTTAAAGCCTCAAGCGGCCAACTTAATGAAGAAAAAGATTCTGAAGTGACTGCGCGTTTGCGTTCTATTCGCGATCGCATTCAGACTGCCTTGGGCGACCCAAACAAGGCCCTCGACTTATAATAAATCTTGTTATCCGGACGGGTAATGACTGGTCCGTTGCCTTTGCAACAATAACAAGCATTTTCACAAATCCTCCCAAAGCGTTATACTTGCATGGTATTTCCTGCGGTGTTCGAGATTTATCGCAGAACTTTCGACCCTAATTAACAACTTCGGGGTACGGCTCTGTCGGCGTTATTGAGCACGTCTGTTGCCAGAAAGCCTACGATGTCACGACATACCCCACTTATTGCTCCGGATCGAGAGCAACGGTAAGTCACGGCACAGGCGGGAAATGCATTCATAAATTCGGTTATAGTCTGAAGCCTGATTCCTAACTCCCCATACTTCGAACCCATACTGCGAAACACAAACTTGAGCAATCCTTCCAGCGCCAAGACTCAATTGCGTCAGCACTTTCGCAGCCATCGTCAAAACTTAAGCACGTCCGAGCGGCTGCGCGCGGCAGAGCAGATTGCCGCACGCCTGTGCAGCAGCACGCTTTATCAACAAGCACAGCACATCGGGGTTTATGCCTCCCTGCCGGATGAAATATCTCTGAGTGAGTTCATTAGCCAGGCTCGCGCAGACGGTAAATCCTTGTATCTGCCAGTAATCGCACCTCAGCCCGACTCCAGGACCATGGAGTTCATGCCCTGGGAGACACAGACCGAGCTGGTAACTAATCGTTTCGGGATTCCGGAACCGGTTTGCCCTGGTATAACACAAACCGATGAAACTCCTGACACGAAACCAGACGCATTAGACCTGATTCTGGTGCCGCTCTTGGCCTACGATCAATCCGGTAACCGTTTGGGCATGGGAGCCGGTTATTACGATCGATATTTTTCGAGTCGTGTTAAAAATAATAGGCATGCACATAAACTCATTAAACTTGGCGTTGCGCACAGCACACAAAGCGCGATCACATTGCCAAGTGATGACTGGGACATCAAACTTGATGCACTGGTCAATGAAAAAACCATTATTAAATTTACCTGAATCACTAAAAAACCTGACTGGAACACACTATGAATTACTGGTTAATGAAATCCGAACCCGACGTTTTTGGAATAGATCATTTAAAAAATAAAAAATCTCAAACCGAACCCTGGGACGGTGTACGTAATTATCAGGCCAGAAATTTTATGCGTGATGATATGAAACTGGGTGATCAAATATTTTTTTATCATTCCAATTGCAAGGTTCCGGGCATTGTTGGAACCATGACGGTTGCAAAAGAAAGTTACCCTGATCACACAGCATTGAATAAAAAAAGTAAATACTTTGATGCCAAGAGTTCAAAAGACAATCCGCGCTGGTTTATGGTCGACGTCAAATTTTTGCGCAAATTTCCGCACGTTGTAAGCTTGCAACAAATGCGCGAACACACCTGTTTAAGCGGTATGAGACTGTTGCAAAAAGGCAATCGTTTATCCATCATGCCGGTTGAGAAAAAGCACTGGGATTACATAATGCAATTGGCAGATAGTGACTCATAGCACTATTTAGCTTCAAAAGACACATTGCATATAACAACGCAAGGCTCTAACACAAGGAATTAATTTTTATAAAGTCTTATTGATGATCGCGCTGTGCATGCGCGCTTAACAATTTGTTACTTCTCGTCTTTCACAGCATTTATTGCGTGTTTATGCTTTTTTTAATGCATTAGTTATACTTTGCCACGGACAACCCGTTAACTGGAGGAAAACCAAAATGGCAGCACGAAAGAAAACTCGAAAGAAATCTACCAAGAAGAAGGTAGCTCGCCGTAAAAAGCCAGCCACTAAGCGCAAGGTAGCTAAGAAAAAAACTACTCGTAAAAAAGTAGCTAAGAAAAAAGCTAAGAAAAAAACCACTCGCAAGAAAGCAACGCGTAAGAAAGCCAAGAAAAAGACAACACGTAAGAAGGCTAAGAAAAAAACTACTCGTAAAAAAGCTAAAAAGAAAACTACGCGCAAAAAAGCTAAGAAAAAAACTACACGCAAGAAGGCTAAGAAAAAAACTACGCGTAAAAAAGCCAAGAAAAAAACCACTCGCAAGAAGGCTAAGAAAAAAACTACGCGCAAGAAAGCTAAAAAGAAAGCTACACGCAAGAAGGCTAAGAAAAAAACCACTCGTAAAAAAGCTAAAAAGAAAGCTACGCGTAAGAAAGCCAAGAAAAAAACTACACGCAAAAAAGCTACACGCAAAAAGGCCAAGAAAAAGCCGGCTCGTCGTAAAGCTGCAAAAAGAAAGACCACTCGCAAACGCAAGTAGTAGGCAATCGGATAAAGTGTTAGCACTTTTTCATAACACTTTAAAGGCTCGCTTCGGCGGGCCTTTTTTGTTGTACACTTCAAAGCCCCTGGGGTCCTGACGCATATCAAACCGGGACTTCGATTGTTTAAATTTTAACCAAGTGCAATATCCATGGATCAAAATCAAAAAAAACAACTAGCTGCCGAGGCGGCCATCAAACTTCTGCCCGCAGACGGGGTGATCGGAGTCGGGACTGGCTCGACGGTGAATTTTTTCATCGACGCCCTGGCCGGAGTCAAACATCGTTATGAAGGGGCGGTCTCAAGTTCCATCGCTTCCACCGAACGCCTCAAACAACATGGCATCCCGGTTCTCGAACTCTCCCAGACCGGTACCCTGGATGTGTATGTGGATGGCGCTGATGAATCCACACGTCATCGACAATTGATCAAAGGTGGAGGTGGCGCGCTGACCCGCGAAAAAATAGTTGCCGCGGCTTCGCGAAAATTCATCTGTATTATTGATGAAAGCAAACTTGTTGACGTACTGGGTGCCTTCCCCTTACCCGTCGAAGTCATACCAATGGCGCGATCTTATGTGGCCAGAGAAATGGTCAAACTGGGTGGACGTCCGGTGTGGCGAGAAAACTTTGTGACCGACAACGGAAACGACATTCTGGATATACACGACATGAAGATCCTGAATCCGCCCGAACTGGAAAATAGTATTAACCAGATCGCCGGTGTGGTCACTGTTGGCCTATTTGCACAACGCGCGGCTGATGTGGTTCTGATGGCGACGGATAGTGAAGTTAAACAGTTTTAACTACTGATTATATGACCAGTAGATCTTCCCGGGAAATATAAAAAAAGCCGCTCAATGAGCGGCTTTTGCATATCCCGGTGTTTTGGGTATTAACGTTTCGAGAACTGGGTAGCTCTACGCGCTTTACGCAGACCAACTTTCTTACGTTCAACTTTACGCGCATCACGGGTAACGAATCCGGCTTTACGCAATGGACTGCGTAACTCTTCATCGTAATTCATCAGTGCACGAGTCAAGCCGTGACGAATAGCGCCCGCTTGACCTGTAGTGCCACCGCCCTTGACGGTGACTGCGATGTCAAACTTGTCATGCATTTCTGCAACGTCTAATGGTTGACGCACGATCATGCGTGCCGTTTTACGACCGAAAAATGTATCCAGCGGACGTCCGTTGACAACGATGCTGCCTGAGCCGGGGCGTAAAAATACACGTGCTGTCGAGGTTTTACGACGACCGGTTCCATAATATTGTTCTGTAGTCATTTCATAAACCCCTTACAGTTTCAATTCTTGAGGTTGCTGAGCCGCATGCTTGTGCTCAGGACCTGCGTAAACTTTCATTTTCTTGAACATCGCACGACCCAAAGAATTCTTGGGCAACATGCCTTTCACCGCTTTTTCGATGGCACGTGTCGGATGCTCTTGTAACAACTTGCCCAGACTGACTGATTTCAAGTTGCCGATGTAACCGGTGTGATGATGATAGATCTTGTCTTGTAATTTACGGCCGGTGACTTTGATCTTTTCGGCATTAATAATAACGATGTAATCGCCAGTATCAACATGCGGGGTATAAACCGGTTTGTGTTTGCCACGCAAGCGATGCGCAACTTCGGTCGCCAGGCGACCCAGTGTTTGACCTTCAGCATCAACCAGGAACCAACTACGTTCCACCGTCTCTGCGGTCGCGTTATAAGTTTTCATGTTTGTCTCCAGTTTTTCCGCCGTTTGTACGATTTATAGTCCGACGGTAAAAATCAAATAAAAACCGCTCGAAAGCGGACTTTCAAGCGGCTGCGCATTGTAACGATTAACTGAATGAAATGCAATCAAATAAGCAGAAAGACAGATTCTCTCAAGGCTCGCCTGAAAATTCTATCATTTCTATATTTTTCAGTAAGTTACTGTGTTATTCCTGTTCCTGAACTGGCGTATCTGGGCACGATATATTCTCTTCACCACCCGGAAGCAGCAAGCGTTCGACGATCTGACCTTTGAGCAAATGCGAGTCAATTATCTCGTCCACATCACTTTCGTCCAGATAGCAGTACCAAATGCCCTCGGGATACACCACCAGAGTGGGGCCCAATTCACAACGATCCAGACAGCCCGACGAGTTGATCCGGATCTTGCCTTCACCATGTAGCCCGAGTTCTTTGAGTCGCTTTTTGGCGTATAAACGCACCGCGTCCGAGCCGGCTGCCGCACAACAGGGCCTGCTGGCCTCGGGTCCGCGCTGGTTAGTACAAAAGAATACGTGGTGTTGATAATAATTCATCATTGGCCCGTTTCGACTCGGCTGTGTTTGAGTAGTTATTGTACGCAAACTTTTACCGGCATCCCGAAAATTCCTTAAAACGAATAATCCAGACCAATGGATGTGAAGGTGTCGGTATTTTCAACTCCGACCGGCACATCGGAATTATTCTTTATGTTGTAAGACACGCGAATACCAAAGTCTTCCCAAACACTGGCACGCAAGGAAGTGACCGAGTTAAGGAATTTATTGTCGCTGGCGATCTCGTAATCCACGGTTTGCGAGAATTCAGCCGTTTTACTCAACTTCCAGACATATTCAGTGGCGAGTAAAGCAATGGCGGAAGTTATATCGTCCAGACCGTTTCTCGGCTTCAATTGGGTGGCACCCACACCCGCCTCCACTATCCACTTGCGGGTATCGGTATCAAAAAGTTTGTAACCATAGCCTGCCGACTCTGTGGTACGTAGGTCATACGCTGAGAAGCGATCTTTTTCGGCTTCTACCCGAGCAAATAAAAAACTACGGGCATTCATGGCAAAGTCTGCTTGATAGGCAAGAAAATAGCGTTCGGCACTGCTGACCTCTTCATTATTCGCACTCATGGCCGAGGCTTTGAGTTTATGCGTCCAACGTCCGCCCAGTGAATACGACATCTTCAAATCGGCATTCAGATTCGTACTGTCGGAATTACCATTTGACGAGAAATACCCCAAACTCGCGGAACCGCTCAAGGCATCCGTGCTTTCTTCGGGATAGATCGAAGACAACGAGAGCAAGCTGATCAATAAAGTGAGTGAATAACGAGTAAGATTTAGCATACGGTTTTCCAGTGAGCAAATGATTAAAAACGGGTTTGTGGCCTGACAGTTTGCCGAGGCTTTCGGTTCGCGACTATACAGAAATTTAAAAAAATTTTCCGCATTCGTCTCGCATTTCATTCGCGGCTTAATACCCGTGCATTGCGCCTCGAAACCCGGACTGTTTACGCTTTACACACTGGTATAATAGACATATGCGACATTTCGATCTTTTAGACCGGGCTATCCTGGAGCTGGATAAAGCCTTGCAAACCCGGGCTGGCGCCAAAAAACTGGCCCAACGACCGACACCTGTACCCGAAAGTAATTCGGACAATATCACCGATGAGCAGAAACTCACGGCGGCCCGCTTGATGCGGGTTAATCATTCCGGTGAGGTGGCTGCTCAAGCCCTGTATCAAGGCCAGGCATTTACCGCCAAACTGGATTCGGTGCGCGAACAAATGCAGCATGCCGCTGACGAAGAAATTGATCATCTTGCCTGGTGTGAAGACCGTCTGGATGAACTCGGCGCCAAACCGAGTATCCTGAATCCAGTTTGGTACGCCGGCTCGTTTGCCATCGGCGCCCTGGCCGGGATTGCCGGTGATAAGTGGAGTCTGGGATTTGTGGAAGAAACCGAAAGACAGGTTGTGGATCATTTACAAGAACATCTGGACAAACTACCCGAGAACGATCAGCGCACCCGCGCGATCATCGAACAGATGCAAAGCGACGAAGCTGAACACGGCGATATGGCCAAAGATGCCGGCGCTGCGGATTTACCACGTCCAATAAAAGCCTTGATGAAATTGACCTCGAAGGTCATGACCCGATCGTCTTACTGGATCTGATCCGGTAATAGTTACTTTAGCGCATGGCTGAAATAATCCTGTACATCACCAAAAGTGACGCACCACAAATCGTCGAATGGCTAAACAATGACGATGAGATTGCATGGATTATCAAAGCAGACCAAAATAAAACTAAAATTCGCTGGAAGGCTGTTCATTCAATAACCTCGGTTACCGAAGGAGAATATTGTTTATGGATAATTAACTCGGGAATTCTGAGAATTCCTTCTGGTGATCCAAATATCAAAGACACCCATGTGCTAGACCCGTTCAAAGGTTGGGAACAAAGACTGGATGATGAAAATATCGAGATTCCCTGGTTTGGCGCCCCTGCACCCGAAACCTTCGTTTTTAAATTTTATGAAAATGGGTTTGAAGAGGAGAACTCACTCGCAAGATCGGGATTTTTCTGGATAGGGAATTACTTTGCTGAGATCGGTATCCCGGCACCTGACGAGAGCAAAAAATGGTGGAATAAACTGAAAAGATTTGTAAAGAAAAATTCTACCGGAATTCCGTGGAGTAAAGAGCTCGGAACCGGAAGAACAGGTGCATATGCTTTCCACGATGCCTATAAGCAACTACAGTCTGGACGCCCAAAAGATGTGAACTTGTAAGCTCCTATATCTCGCTGGCACAACCTTTTTGCATGTTCCGCCCGTAGAAGATCTCCAGCATTTCAGTGCGTAAGCGTTCCCGGATGTCATCCTGTTCTGCCGTATCAAAAGCACTCACGCCTTCGCCAAACAGATAGTTATCCAGTTCCAGCTCCTTAAGCAGCATTTTTGTGTGAAAAATGTTTTCCTGATACACATTGACATCCACCATGCGGTATTTTTCCATGATGTCTTCCGGAATAAAGTTCTGGATAGAGTCAATTTTGTGATCAATGTAGTGTTTATCACCATTCACATCACGAGTAAAACCACGCACCCGATAGTCCATGATCACAATGTCGGATTCCAGGGCATGGATCAAATAATTCAATGCTTTTAGAGGCGAGATCTCGCCGCAAGTCGAGACATCGATGTCAGCGCGAAATGTACTGATGCCGTTATCCGGATGACTTTCAGGATAGGTGTGTACGGTAATATGACTCTTGTCCAGATGCCCGACCACCGATTCCGGCAAAGGTCCCGGAGTTTCCGCATTGGAGATGGCCAAGGCGTTCTCCATCGGTTCTTCGGAAATTAAAATGGTCACACTGGCACCTTGCGGATCATAGTCCTGATGCGCGATATTCAGAATATTGGCACCGATGATGCGGGTCACGTCGGTCAGAATCTGGGTCAAGCGCTCGGCGTTGTACACCTCATCGATGTACTCGATATATTCCTGACGGTTTTTCTCATTTTTGGCGTAACAAATATCGTAGATATTGAAACTGAGCGTTTTTGTCAGGTTATTAAAGCCATGCAGCTTGAGTTTTTCGGCCACAGGTAACTCCATTGAATTCGGATCGGGCCGCGATTATCCCTTATTTTTATCGAGCTTGGAATACTCGACAGGAAAAATCCTTTACCTTGAGACCAGCTGTTCTATAATCAATTCTGTCAAACAACTTATTGTCTGTCACACTGAGCGTATAAAGGTTATTTAAAAGCGGAATAAGCATGTCATCTCCACAAGAATTCATTCAGGTCTTTATTGATAAAAGCCGGCAACGCGAGTTGCCGAACAAAGCCGTAGTTATCCACGCCGGCGATGTGCCTGACAGTTTGTTTTATATTCTGGAAGGCTCGGTCGAAGTTCTCATTGAAGACAAGGACGGCAATGAGATCGTGCTCTCCTATCTCAACAAAGGCGATTTTCTCGGTGAAATGGGCCTGTTTGAAGACCGCGGAGAACGCAGCGCCTGGGTACGAACCCGCACCAAGGTTGTTTTGGCCGAAATGACCTACCCGCGTTTCCGTGAACTGGTCAAGGAACATCCGGAAATACTGTTTGAATTGGCCAATCAACTCTCGAATCGTTTAAACAAAACCAATATCAAACTTGGCAACCTGGCCTTTGTGGACGTGGCCGGTCGCATCGCCTACACCTTAATGGACCTGTGCCTGCAACCCGATGCCTTAACCCATCCTGACGGTATGCAGATCAAGGTCTCACGTACCGAACTCAGTCGCTTGGTGGGCTGTTCGCGCGAAATGGCAGGCCGGGTTCTGAAAATTCTGGAAGAAGAAGGTCTGGTTGAAGTCAGTGGTAAAACCATCGTGGTTCACAATGTACGCCCGGGTGAAACCATCGTACTAAGAAAAACCTGATCGTCACCAACTACGATACAAATTCAAAAAGTTTTTTAATATATTTTTCCCCTCGCTGGTCAAGATCGACTCGGGGTGATACTGCACGCCCACCAGCGGCCACTCGCGATGGCGAATACCCATTAATTCCTCAATCTGTCCCTGGCAATTTTCTTCCTCTGAACAAGTCCATGACGTAACGATCAGGTTCTTGGGTAGGCTATCGAGGTCGGCCACCAATGAATGATAGCGGGTTGCGGTAAACGGCTGGGGAATACGGAAGTACTCGGCTGCGCCGTCGTGCACAATGCTAGAGGTTTTTCCGTGCATCACCTGCTTTGCATGCACGATCTTGCCACCCAATGCCTGCACCATGCATTGCATGCCCAAACACACCCCGAACATCGGAATTTTACTGGCGAAGTTTTTTACCAGATCCAGACACAAGCCAGCCTCGTTCGGCGTGCAGGGTCCAGGTGAGAGCACAATGTAATCGGGTTGCCACTGCTCGATATCCGACAAACTGAATTGGTCATTACGCACCACTTTAACCACAGATTCCGAAGCGGTAGCGAGACCAAGCTGAACCGCTAACTCCTCCAGGTACTGCACCAGGTTGTAGGTGAATGAATCGTAATTGTCGATCATCAAGATCATAAAAGAATTCTATCGCTTTAAAGACAGTTGATAAAAGTAGATAACAGACTATGCATTACATGTCTGGTGATATCGAAAATTTTCTACCCTGTCTTTGCTAATTCGGCGCGCATGGCCTGAATGGTCGCGGCATAATCATCCGTATTAAAAATTGCGGATCCTGCCACGAAGGTATCGGCACCGGCGGCCGCAACTTCTGCAATATTATTGATCTTGATACCGCCATCGACTTCCAGACGAATATCAAAACCGCTTTCTTCGATCATGTCACGCACCATCTTGACCTTGTCGAGAGTAGACGGAATAAACGATTGACCACCAAAACCCGGATTGACCGACATCAGTAAAACCATATCGAGTTTGTCCATCACATGCTCCAGCCAGGTCACCGGCGTGGCCGGATTCAGCACCAGCCCGGCTTTACAGCCCGCTTGACGGATCAATTGCAAGCTGCGATCAACGTGTTGGGAGGCTTCGGGGTGAAAAGTGATAATACTGGCACCGGCATCGGCAAACATTCCGATCAGGGAATCTACCGGACTCACCATAAGATGCACGTCGATCGGTGCTGTCACACCGTGCTCGCGCAAAGCTTTGCACACCATCGGACCAATGGTTAAATTTGGCACGTAATGATTATCCATCACGTCAAAATGCACAATGTCGGCACCGGCTGCAAGCACTGCATCAACCTCTTCGCCCAGTTTGGCAAAATTGGCAGAAAGAATGGAAGGTGCGATCAGGTGTTTAGCAGCGTGAAAATCTGTCATGTGAGATCCGGTTATTGGCGTGGTGAGAAAGGAGGCTATTTTACCCTGTTGCCAGCGTTTTGCTGGTAAAACTCGGGCCCGGAGACTAAAAATTACGCCGCGCTTTGATCAATTCATACGCTTTGCGAATTTCGATGGTTTTGGCATTGGCGACTTCCCGTTCGGCTTTATTTGCCCCCTGGCCGATCAACTTATCAGGATGGTTCTGACTCAATAAGCGGCGATAGGCCCGGGTAATGTGCTTGGCGTCATCGGCGGCACTCACCCCAAGCAAAATATATGCCTCGGCAAGTGCATCCCTGACCGGTTCACGTGAGTAACTGCGTTGACGATATTGCTGTTGACCGCGCTGGTAATGACTTCGCTGGCCTTGGCCAAAACCCCCATCGTGGCTGTAATCGTAACGGCTGTAGCGGCTTTCACGTTTTTGACGACGAAAATAATTGTCGTCCCTGGGGCGCTGGCGCGCGTAGGGCGTGAAGGAATTGAAAATTTTTGCTTCTCTGACCAGATCACTGAAACGACTGCCGGGTATATCCATTTGGGCGGCGCAAGCATTGAGCAAACGAGCGACCACAGACGACATTCCGTCACCCGCCAAGGCGACTTGTATCTGTAAACGTAAAAACCATTCACGTAAGGCAATGTGGCTACGAAATTTTTTATAAAAATTTTCCAGAGTTTCGGCCAATGGGAAATCCGGGTTCTTGCCGTCGTTAAATGACCTTTGTGCCAGTTCCACTTCGGATCTTTTGAGCTTCATCTCCTGCATCAAGCCTTCCACAATGGCAATCTCGGTCTTGGTTACCCGTCCGTCGGCTTTGGCGATGTGCCCCATAACATTAAAGAATACCCGCAAGAAAATTATGCGTTTACGCGGCGATAAATGATCGATGGCAGCGGTTTTATTGTTGAACACCTTACCAAAAACCTTATCGAACTCATTGCCAAAGAAGACCAGGATAAAAAACGCGATCGCGCTTTTGAATACAAAATAACCCAACAAACCACCAATCAGCTTGCCAATGTGTTTGGGAATAAAGAAAGCGATCTCTTTGAGACGATATGCGAAATCTGTCATTTCAGCGGGTGATTACTAACAAGCTGGATGCTGCGTGTTAAAATTCGGAGTCCTGTTCACATGAGTGTGTGAATATTCTACTAAATAAAACCCGCGATTAGGATTTACATGTCAGATTCAACAACAAATTCCCGAAAAACCAGTGTCTACGAAACCCGCCTCAAGGGTTTAGACGCCATTTATCAGGGAAAAGTGCGTGACCTGTTTGCTATTGATGATGAGCATATGCTGATCGTGGCGAGTGATCGTTTATCGGCATTTGATGTGGTGATGCCGGAACCGATTCCGGGTAAAGGCCAGATCCTGACCCAGATCACAAATTTCTGGTTTGATAAAACCGACAAGATCATTCGTTCGCATCGCGCCGATCTCGACATCGAAGAAGTTCTCACCGACAATCAGGACCGCGAGCAGGTGCGTGGTCGCGCCATGGTGGTCAAACGTCTTAAAGCCTTGCCAGTTGAAGCGGTGGTGCGTGGCTATTTGATCGGGAGTGGCTGGAAGGATTATCAAAAAACCGGCATGGTCTGTGGCATACCCCTGCCCGCACAACTAAAAATGGCCGACAAATTGCCCGAACCGATCTTCACACCGGCCACCAAAGCCGAGAAAGGTGAACACGACGAGAACATCGACTTTGACACGGTTGTGAATTTGATCGGCAAAGAATTGGCCGAAAAAGTTCGCGCTGTATCGATCGAGATTTACAATTTCGCGGCCGACTACGCCTTACAGCGTGGAATTATATTAGCAGACACCAAATTCGAGTTCGGTCTGGATGAAGATGGTGAGTTGGTCTTGATCGACGAGATATTAACCCCTGACTCTTCACGTTATTGGCCGGCCGAGAGTTATCAAGTCGGCATCAGCCCTCCGAGTTTTGATAAGCAATTCGTACGTGATTATCTCGAAACCCTGGACTGGAACAAAACTGCACCCGGTCCAAAAATTCCATTGGAAATTCGCAATAAATCGGCCGATAAGTACGAAGAAGCCTTACTAAAGTTGACGGATAAAACACTGGATGAATGGTTGGGGTAAATTTCTTGATCTACAAACACTAAGGAATGACTATGCAACACAGAAACTGGGACTGTCCTAAATGCCGCAATCGGGAATTTGATGTTGAAGAGGTTCGTACCACGGGCGGGATCTTCTCACGGATCTTTGATATTCAAAATCGTAAATTTGTTGCTGTGACCTGTACCAACTGTACCTATACCGAATTGTATAAATCCAGGTCTTCAAAAATTGGTAATGTTCTGGACTTCCTGACTCAATAATATATACCAATAAAAACTTTCAAGTCCGAACCTTCCTGAAAAGTGACACTCTAACACCCATAATTTGAGTGCCAATCCTTGTAGTCTCTTGATACCTTTCAGGAAATAATATGTACAAAGTTCTTATAACAATAGCTCTGGTTTGCAGCCAAATAAGTCCGTCAAGTCATGTACTGGCTGACAGTATGGCAATACACCCCCCTGCCACTGATTCCCCTTTATCCAAAGCGGCGGTCGATTATCAGGCTTTTCAGAAATTGAGTATTGCTGCGTATAAACACCGGGCAGATCGTTTAGTGGACCTGGACAGTTTTCTGGCAATGGCCAAGGACCCCGACACCATTATTCTGGACACGCGGTCGGTACAAATGTATCAACGTCGGCATTTACGCGGGGCCGTGCATTTGAATTTCTCGGATTTCACCAACGATAAACTTGCCAAACTGATCCCGACTAAAAACACTCGCATTCTGATCTACTGCAACAATAATTTTACCGATGACCCGGACTCCTTCGCCTTGAAACTCAGTCCACTGGCCCTGAATATTCCGACTTTTATCAATCTCTTCGGTTATGGCTATGCAAACGTGTATGAGTTACAAGAAGGCGTTTCTGTCTATGATGTGCGTTTGCAATTTGGTGGCACCAATAAACTAAAACCATAAGCTAAAGACTAGCTTTTTAAAGGTTTTCTTCAGCCTGTTCTTCACCGACAGCGTGTCACACGAGTAAAGCCGTGCATTGCTCATCTGTGCTTCTTCAAGCAACTTAGTCTTTATGCACTTGCCAGGCACTGAACAGATCAAACAATTGTTGCACACCATCGGTTAGCGCCGCGGGACCCGGCTGAAGAATATGCGCCGACTTGATCTCGTAAATATCATTATTTACTACCGCCGGAATAGACGCCCAACCCGGGCGCGCCCGTACATGCTCAGGGCGAAATTTTTTACCACACCAGGAACCGATAATAATATCCGGTTGGCGTTGTATGACTTCAGTCGGGTCAGCGATTATGCGATTCTTGCCTAATGACTCTTTCGCCAATTCCGGAAACACGTCATCGCCCCCGGCCAGGCTGACCAGTTCCGAAACCCATTGAATTCCGGAAAACAGAGGGTCATCCCATTCTTCAAAAAACACTTTGGGGCGTTGCCGAAATTGCTGACTTTGGTTTTCTATGTTTTGCAGACCACTGCGTAATTTTTCCATCAAAGCCCGGGCTTTTGTTTCACAACCGATCATGCCGCCAAGCATGGCGATCATCTGGAAAATTTCCTTAACACTGCGATGATTAAACACATGCACAGCAATGCCCTGTTTGACCAAAGCGGCGGCGATATCCGCCTGAAGATCAGAAAAACCCAAAACCAGATCGGGTTCCAGCGCCAGTATTTTGTCTATTTTTGCCGAGGTAAATGCCGAGACTTTGGGCTTTTCTTTACGGGCCTTGGCCGGTCTGACCGTAAACCCGGAAATTCCGACAATCCGCCAATCTTCTTCCAGTAAATACAAAGTTTCAGTGGTTTCTTCGGTTAAACAAACGATTCGTTGTGGATAATGCTGCATTGCAAACCTGTAGTGGATTTAAAACAGTTTTAGACCAATTGTAATTTACCCGTAAATAGTCGGCTTTATCTATGGTTTTTTGGTCAAAACAGGTGTATAAATATCTCTTGGGTGTAAGGATATACGACGGATAGGATTATGGCAGACTTTATCTTGATCGCAATTTTTGGATCGGTTATTGCAACCGTAGTTTACTTGTTAAAGGGTAAGCAAAAGGACAGCAATCAACCTGACAATAGACAGCGCAATTACGACGAGCGTCCGTTTCATCGGCACAGCAAACAGTACGCGCTGCGAAACAAGCATTCGGCGGTTACCATTTCACATGACAGCCACGCTTGCGATGCAGTCAAAAAACTGGGCAATGTACGCTTTTTAGTGCGTGACGCCCCGTTACTCCCGGTCAAAGGCTGCACCCGCTCCCACGACTGCGAATGTCAATATCTACATCACACTGACCGACGTAAAGCTGATCGACGTTCGAGTATTTTTGGTGACAACTACCTTGATGAGAATAAACGGCATAAACCTCGTCGTGATGAAGACCAATTGCGCATTCGTCAATTAGAGATCTGAAATTCAAAGATCTAAAATTCTCAACAGCTGAAATTCAATAAGTTATCCCGTTGGGTCTATAACGGGTAAACTGTGCGTATGCAAAAAAAGCATTCGCCAACATACACAAAAAAAATTACAAATTGGCTTTGGTCCGGTCGCTGGGACAAATCTAATATAGTCATCCGCATTGCGATCAACTGCTTACGCTATATTGCCGCATTATTCAGGGACATCAGTCGCGGCCAGATCAGTTTGCACGCTGTGAGTCTGGTGTATACCTTTTTATTAGCTATTATTCCGGTGCTGGCCTTGGGTTTTTCTTTACTCAAAGGCTTAGGTGTTCATCGTAACAACGATGTCATCAAACTGATCGATCAATTCATGCAACCGCTTGGCCCCAAAGGTGCCGAGATCACACAAAATATTCTTGGTTTTGTGGAAAATATCCGTGGCGACTTACTGGGACTGTTCGGTGTATTGTTTTTACTTTTTATTTCGGTCAGTTTGATTCGTAAAGTTGAATACAGCTTTAATAGCATCTGGGAAATTGGCCGGGTAAAAAACTTTGCCAAACGTATTACTGAATACATTGGCGCCTTGATCATCGCACCCACCCTGATGCTCAGCGCACTGGCTTTAGGCACCATGGTGAGTAGTCATAAGTTAACCCGGCAAGTATCCGAAGTCGCACCCATCGGGTTTTTACTCGAGAATTTCGGCAAACTGGTGCCCACCATTCTGGTCGCCGGCACCTTCACCTTTTTATATAAATTTATCCCCAATGCGCGGGTAAAACTGTCGCATGCTGTACTGGGGGGTAGTTTGGCGGGTGTGACCTGGACATTTATCGGTTTTGGTTTTGCCGCGTTTGTGGCGAATTCATCGATCCGCTATTCGGCCATTTATTCCGGTTTCGCGATTCTGATCATGTTCATGATCTGGTTATACATCAGTTGCCTGATCCTGTTACTCGGTGCACGACTGGTGTATTACTTCAGTCATCCGCAACACCTGCGCCATGGCACCAAGGTCCTGGCCTTATCGCCTTTGCAAGAGTTGGGCATTGCCAGTGAGATCATGTTACAGGTTAGTCGTGACTTTGAAAGCGGTTCACAGCAGTGGAATCACGAGGCGCTCGCACGTTATTACCAGTTACCGGCCAATAACATCAGTCGCATTCTGGACGGTCTGGAAGCGCATGATATTTTGCGTTTCGACGATCAAGCCAATTGTTTTCCAGGTCGCTCACCAGCCAAGATCAGTTTGCAGGATATTGCACAAGCAATTTTCACCCGCACCGACTGGCCTGGAGAAACACGTTTTGATCCGCGCTTGAAAAACTTGTTGCAACAATCCGAAGCGCGCTTGATGAAAGAACTTGGCGACCAGGATATTGTCAGTATATTAGCCACGGAAATATCTTCCCGCGAAGAAGAATGAAAATTTTAAGACTTACTCGCCCGCGATAGTCATCGATTCAAGTAACACCGACCCGGTGAGCAGACTGGATTCCGTATTGACATCATTTCCGATTGCCACAATTTGCCGGTACATATCTTTAAGATTGGACGCGATAGTGATCTCAGATACCGGGTATTGGATCTCGCCATTTTCCACCCAGAAGCCGGATGCCCCGCGCGAATAGTCGCCGGTCACAGGGTTTACACCTTGCCCCATGAGTTCGGTAACCACCAGGCCTGTATGCATTTTTTGGATCAATGCGGTTTGATCGAAATTCGAGGTGCTGACCTTTACATTCTGCACGCCGCCGGCATTGGCGGTGGATCGTAATCCAAGTTTACGGGCAAAATAACTGCCTAGAACGTAATCCATGATCACCCCGTCCTTAACCAGGTCGCGCGCGTAGGTAGCAACCCCTTCGGCGTCATAATCGGCACTGCCCAGGCCCTTGGGTAAATGCGGTTCGATACGCAGATTTACAAAATCCGGAAACACCGTTTGGCCTTGGGCCTTGAGTAAAAAACTCGACTGTCGGTACTGGTTGCTGCCACTCAAAGCAGAAATAGCCGAACTGAACAAACCGCGCGCCATTTGTGGCACAAACAATACCGGTGCGACGCGGGTTGTCAGTTTTTGCGCGCCCAGACGCTTGATGGTGCGTTCTCCGGCAATGCGACCGATCTCGCCGGGTGAGGTCAGGTCTGAGGCATCACGCGCCACGCTGTACCAGTAATCGCGTTCCATTTGTTGCTCATGCTCGGCGATCACTGAGACACTTTGTGAATGCGAAGTGCTCAGACGCTGCCCCATAAAACCGTGGGTGTTGGCGTATAAGGAAAACGCTTGTGTGCTGTTGATACTTGAGCCTTCTGAATTATTGATGCGTGAATCAACGGCACGCGCGGCATATTCACACTCGCGGGCACGCTCGATCAATTCAGGCAAACTGGTGGTGAACGGGTGATACAGATCCAGCTCATGAAACTCGCTAGCCATGCGTTCGGCATCGGCAAGACCTGCGAATTCGTCTTCAATGGTAAAAGACGCGATCTTGACCGCCTTATGCACCGTTTCTTTGATTGCAGCGGGGGTGATCGCGCTAGTACTGGCGCTGCCTTTGCGCTTGCCTACGTAAACAGTCAAACCAAAGCCCTGGTCTTGTTGCGCTTCCAGGGTTTCCACTTCCTGTAAACGCACGCCTACCGAAACGCCTTGTTCAATACTCAGTCCAACCGCCGCTTGCGTAGCGCCAAGCTTTTTGGCCAGGCTTAGAGCGGACTGAACCTGTTCTTGCAAACGACCTTCATCCAGCTGCATGGGAGCGGTGATGGATGCCAGTGCGGATGATTGTGAGGAAGACTGGGGGGAAGATTCAGGGGAAGATTGGGTCGATGCTGTCATGGGCTAAGCTTGATATTCCTTAAAGAACGCGTATTGTACTGACTTTATTGTGCAACCACAGTGCCGCTTGATGAATCCGGACTCTACTGACAAAACTGACATCAGCGATGATGCTCCGAGTAAATCGGCGCTTAAACGTGACAGTACCGCCAAACAAAAGATCGGCGAAACCTTGGCGACCCTGAGTGCAAGCCGGTTGGAGCAACTTGACCTGCCAGCAACATTACACCGCGCACTGCTCGATCTAAAACGCCTCATGGCAAAAGGTTCGCGTGCCCACGGTGGTATGAAACGTCAAAAACAATACGTTGGCAAACTCATGCGGCAGATCGATGTCGAGCCACTGGAAACCAAACTGCGTGAATGGGCTGCTGAAACCATGGCCAGTAAGGAGCTTTCGCATCAGATCGAACAATGGCGTGACCGATTGATTCATGAAGGCACTGCTGCCATCGATGTGTTGTACGAAGATTTGCAACTTGACGACCAGACTCATCGTCAATCGTTGCGCCAGCTTATACGTCAGGCCAATAAAGAAAAACAGGCCAACAAATCACCCAAGGCAGCCAGGGTTTTGTTCAAACTGCTGCGAGACGACATTTTTGCAAATGCCCCAACTTCGCAAAAAGAAGAGACTTAAGCCTGAGAATTACCCAATTTATATCCGCTGACTCAGCATTTTTTCTCAAAACTGATAAAATACCGTTTTAGAACAGGCTGGAAAAGCCGCGGGGAAGCTTCCTCATGTCCACAAATTCTCAAACGCCACTGGTTGGCATCATCATGGGTTCGCAATCTGACTGGAGCACCATGCAGAATGCGGCCAGGATTCTTGGTCTACTCGATATCCCGCACGAAGTGAATATTGTGTCGGCTCATCGTACGCCAGACCTGCTATTTGATTACGCCAGTAATGCCCGTGAGCGCGGACTTAAAGTGATCATTGCCGGTGCAGGTGGTGCCGCACATTTACCCGGTATGACCGCTGCCAAAACCTCTTTGCCTGTGCTTGGGGTACCGGTTGAATCCAAGGCCCTGAGTGGCATGGACTCTTTGCTCTCGATCGTGCAAATGCCCAAGGGTATTCCGGTAGGCACCCTCGCTATTGGTACCGCCGGCGCGATCAATGCCGCCTTGTTATCCGCCTCCATTATCGCCAATGACGATGACACAGTTCGCAAGCATCTGGATGCGTATCGACAACAACAAACCGATGATGTTCTGGCCCATCCGAAGCCTGAATAGATTTTTTTGTATACGCAATTTCCATAATAACCAGACCAACACTTATGACGGTTAACACGATTGGAATTATCGGCGGTGGGCAATTAGCCCGAATGATGGCATTGGCCGGAATCCCGCTTGGATACAAATTCATTTTTCTAGACACCTACGCCAGCTGCCCCGCTGCAGATCTGGGCGAGTTGATCGTGGCGGAATACGACGATCAGGATAAACTTCTGGAGCTTGCCAAGCGCTGCGATGTGCTCACTTTTGATTTTGAGAATGTCCCGGCGTCGGCTCTGGATGAGATCGTGCAACACGTCACATTCCATCCAGCCGTTGATGCACTGAAAACAGCCCAGGATCGTTTAAGTGAAAAAACATTATTCGATGCCTTAGATATCCCGACGCCTGATTACCTGAATATTGAAAATGAATCAGACCTCACGAATGCCAGGGATTTTACCTTTCCAGGCATCCTGAAAACCCGGCGCCTGGGTTATGACGGTAAAGGTCAGGTTCGGGTTAAAGATTTTTCCGAATTGATCGCCGGCTGGAAAGAATTGAACAATCTTGCCTGTCTGCTTGAAGGTTTTGTGGATTTTGACAAAGAAGTCTCACAAGTTGCGGTACGCGGTAAAGACGGCGAAATAAAGTTCTATCCACTGGCGCATAACATCCATAAGAATGGAGTTCTGGTTGAGACCAATGCACCCTATCAAGATGACGCCTTGGCCGAACTTGCGCAACGCCACACCCGCAAACTGCTGGAACATTTTAATTATGTCGGCGTGTTAGCCGTTGAATACTTTGTGTCCAAAGGCGGTTTGATCATTAATGAAATGGCGCCACGCGTGCATAATTCAGGACACTGGAGCATCGAGGGTGCACTGACGTCACAATTTGAAAACCATATCCGGGCAATTAGTGGATTACCTTTAGGCGATTGTTCCGCAGTTGGCGTAAGCAAAATGCTGAACTGCCTGGGTGAAATGCTTGATCGTGCAGAAGCCATGCAAGACCTGAATGCACATTACCACGACTACGCCAAAGAGCCGCGCCCCGGACGTAAAGTCGGGCATATTACCTATCATTACCTGAAATAATCCAGAGCCCGGGACTTTCTTATAAGAGTCGCAACCATACTCTTGCCAATGCCAAACAAAACTCTACTCCTGATCATCACTTTGTTCGCACTGTTTGTGACGAACTTGTCAATAAGCGCGAAACCTATGAGCATAATCGGAACAAGCCCGGATAAAACGGTCAGTATGAATAATATCAAGCATGACGCATATGATGCTTTGCTGAAAAAATACGTTGATAAAAATGGCGACGTGGATTATTCGGGTTGGAAAAAAAATGATGTAGACACGCTGTCTGACTATCTTGAATCCTTGTCGGCTGCCGATCCTGAAAAACCTGCAAGCAAGGAGAATACCCTCGCCTTCTGGATCAATGCCTATAACGCATTAACCATTTACGGCATTTTGGAAAAATACCCGACCAGCTCCATCCGCAATCACACTTCGAAGTTATTCGGTTACAACATCTGGAAAGATCTGCAACTAAAGGTGGATGAAGACGCCTATTCACTGGACGAGATCGAACACGACATTTTGAGAAAAATGGATGAAGCCAGAATTCATTACGCCATTGTGTGTGCGGCAAAGAGTTGTCCGCGCTTGTTGAATGAAGCTTTTACCGGCGATAAACTGGAACAACAGTTAGTCAAAAATGCCAAACATTTTTTCGCTCAAGATGGCAATTTCCAGATCGATGAAAATCGTGGTCGCGTAAAACTCTCATCCATCCTGAAATGGTTTGGTGAAGATTTTGGCGAGACTGAGTCCGAGCTTCTGGAAACGATCCAGCCTTATATTTCGGAAGAATCTGCGGAAATGCTTAATTCGACAAACACCTGGAAGGTTTCTTATCTGTCTTATAACTGGAAATTGAATGACCAGAAAAGTAAATAACAACCGTAAAAAGGATTTATCCGCATGAGTAACGATGCCCTACAAGAACTGGAAGTTAAAGTCGCCTTTCTGGAAGATGCACTCAACAAGCTAAGCGATGAATTCTACCGACAACAAAAAGAGTTGGAAAAACTCAAGATCAGTCATATACAGGCCTTAGAGACCATTAAAAACAGTGACGCAAATGTAGGAGAACAACCCAGACCTGAAGACGAAGTCCCGCCGCATTATTGAAATTTGGTTTTTTAATAAAGTTTTCGACCTTACAAGTCAATCACGACTAAGCTGTTCCACCCACCGTCAAGCCATCAATCTTCAAGGTCGGTTGTCCAACCCCAACCGGCACACTTTGTCCTTCCTTGCCACATACCCCGACTCCGGTATCCAGCTCCAGGTCATTGCCGACCATGGAAACCCGGGTTAATGCATCCGGGCCATTGCCGATCAGCGTCGCGCCTTTGACCGGGGCTGTGACTTTACCGTTCTCGATGAGATAGGCTTCATTGGCCGAGAATACAAACTTGCCCGAAGTGATATCCACCTGACCGCCGCCAAAATTAACCGCATAGATTCCGTCTTTAACCGACTCGATGATTTCTTGCGGGTCGGACTCGCCAGCTAACATATAGGTATTGGTCATGCGTGGCATCGGGAGATGCGCGTAGGATTCACGCCGACCGTTACCGGTGGGCGCCACATCCATCAAACGCGCATTCATGCGGTCTTGCATATACCCCTTGAGAATACCGTTCTCGATCAGGGTAGTGCATTGGGTCTGTTGGCCTTCGTCATCCATGCTTAACGAGCCGCGTCGACCCTGTATGGTGCCGTCATCAACGATCGTGCATAAACTTGAAGCGACTTGCTCACCCACCCGGCCACTAAATGCCGAGGATCCTTTGCGGTTAAAGTCACCTTCCAAACCATGCCCGATGGCTTCATGTAATAACACCCCCGGCCAACCATTGCCAAGCACCACCGTCATGCTACCGGCCGGTGCCGGGATAGACTCCAGATTTACCAGGGCCTGATGTACGGCTTTGTCGACAAATTCTTGTGGTAGATTTTGATCGATGAGATCGGTATAGGAATAACGTCCTCCCCCTCCGGCATAACCGGATTCACGCCGGCCATTTTGCTCAACAATGACCGAAACATTACATCGGATCAAAGGGCGCACATCCACCACCCATTCGCCGGCTGCATTATTGACCATCACCACTTCATAGCTACCCGCCAATGTGGCATTCACTTGTTGTACCCGCGAATCTTTGGCGCGAGCCAGTTGATCGATCTTTTGCAACAAGGCCACTTTGTCGTCATCGCTTAAGGAATCCAGTGG
>JABDMI010000066.1 GCA_013001575.1 Gammaproteobacteria bacterium | reverse complement strand
ACCTGTTTTTGCCTTCGCCATCCTGGGTGAGTTATGCGCCACAAGCTGAATTACTCGGGAGTCGTATTTTTTATGTGCCATCACGGGTTGATGATGGCTACAGTTTTGACCTCAAGGCATTCGCCGTTACGCTTGAACAATCTTCAAACCCGAATAAACTGCTGATTCTAAATAGCCCGAATAATCCGACCGGACACATGTGGTCAGAGTCGAGCCTCAGGGAATTGGCTGAATTTTGTCGAGAGCACAAGATTCTGGTGATCAGCGATGAAATATATTTTCTGGTTGAGCATGGGGACATCAAACACAACTCACTGGCCAAATATTACCCGCAAGGAACATTTATTCTAGGTGGTTTAAGCAAGCATTTATCCATAGGCGGCTGGCGGGTCGGGGTGGCATTATTGCCGGACTCAGAGAGTGGAAAATTGTTGATGCAGGCCGTCAAAGTTATCGCCAGTGAAATATGGTCTTCCGTTGCTGCGCCTATTCAATATGCGGCCTTGCAAGCGTATAGTCATGATCCGGAAATTGAAGCTTATATAAAAACCTGTAGTCGAATTCACGGAATACGCACAAAGTTCCTGTATCAAAAGCTAACCGAATTGGGTATTAGTTGCACCAAACCACTTGGCGCTTTTTATCTCACGGCAAATTTTGATGCTTGGGCAGATCCGTTGCGAGAAATAGGCGTTGAATCATCAGCGCAACTTGCCAGGTATTTACTCGATCAGCACGATCTAGCCACACTTTCAACGGATGCATTCGGTATACCGGAAAAGACTTTGTCACTACGTCTGGCGACCAGTTATTTGGATATGGAAAAAGATGAAGACTCGCAACGACTGACTAGTTTATTGGCAAGCGGGATGAGTGAGCAAGAGTTCATGAGTGAAGCGAATCACCCCAACACACATGCGGCCATTGGTGAATTTGAAAAATTTGTCGAGCGATGTAACGATGCCTATACCAGTGCTGCAAGAGCGCTTTGACAATTTTCTGTGATGCGGGAGTAGTTTCCTAACTCAATGTCCAACTTGCTGGCCAACCAGGACCCACCCACACAAATAACATTGGGCAATTGCAGGTAATCGTTCATGCTGTCCACTGACACACCGCCGGTGGGACAGAACTGGATACCCGGGAAAGTTGCATTAAACGCCTTGAGTAAGGCTTTGGAATCAATCGCATTGGCCGGAAATATTTTGAAATGCTTGAACCCGTAACTCATGCCTTTGATGAGTTCACTCGGGGTTGCAACGCCAGGCAAGATATTAAAATCCAGTTGTTTGGCGGTTTGCAAAATACCATTAGTCAAACCCGGTGACACGCCAAAGTCCACTCCGATCTCGTCTAGTATATGAATGGTTTTGCCATTTATGATCGTGCCCACACCCAAGGTGATATCGATGTCTGAATCTTTCACGGCTTGAATGGCTTCCAATGCACAATCGGTACGTAGCGTGATCTCGATGGTGTTAATACCGCCGGCGACCAATGCTTCAGCCACTTTTACGGTGGAGTCTACCGAGAGAGGAGTGACGACCGGAATTATCGGGTTACTGCCAAGAATTTTTTGTAAAGTCATAATGTTATAAGTTTTTTTATTAAGTTGTAAGTTTATATTGCTGTAGATTACTTCAGAATACCGCCGCGCCTTCTTCAGAGTTCGATACATTAACACGAAAGATCTCAAACAGGTCGCGTCCGAGGTTGGTTGCTTCGGGTTCAAAGTGAGCCGCTTCGCGTGCCGCCAGTTCGGTGTCATCCACTAAACACGTGAGCACGCCTTGGGTGGCGTCGAGACGGATCACATCCCCGTCTTGTAATTTTGCCAGCATGCCACCCTTGAGAGCTTCGGGCGAACAATGAATTGCAGCCGGCACTTTACCTGAGGCACCCGACATTCTGCCGTCGGTCACCAGCGCAACCTGGCGGCCCTGGTCTTGCACAATGCCCAGTAAGGGGGTGAGCTTATGCAACTCCGGCATACCTATTGCGGCTGGACCCTGGAAACGTAACACCGCCACCAGATCCTGGAACAGTTCGCCTTTATTGAATGATTCGATGAATTCGTCTTGGGAATGGAAAATTTTGCACGGTGCTTCCACGATGTAATGTTCTTCCTTGATAGCCGAAACCTTAATAATCGCTTTGCCTAAATTACCGTCCAGAAGTCTGAGACCGCCATTGCCAGAGAAAGGATTAGCAACCGGGCGTAAAACCTCTTCATCGCCGGAGACCTCGTTAATGGCTGTCCACACCAGCTCACCCTTGCCGTTCAGTTCCGGTGTGTTGCAAAAATAATCCAGGCCCTGACCAAGAATATTGGACACGTCTTCATTAAGAAAGCCCTGTTTGCGTAATTCTTTGACCAGAAAGGAAATTCCGCCCGCAGCATGGAAGTGATTCACATCGGCCAGTCCGTTTGGATAGACTCGCGCCAGTAAAGGGACGGCCGTAGAAAGCTCGTCCAGGTCTTCCAGATGCAGGTCGATACCGGCGGCTTTGGCAATGGCGATCAAGTGCAAACAATGATTGGTCGAGCCTCCCGTTGCAAGCAATCCAACTATGGCGTTGACCAGAGATTTTTCAGTAACAATTTCATACAAGGGGCGGTAATTACCCGATGCCTGGGTGTTATCGACCGCAATCCGCACGATTTCCCGATTAAGGGCTTTACGCAAATCCGAATGCGGGTGCACAAAAGAAGAGTTGGGTAGTTGCACACCGAGCATTTCCATCAGCATTTGATTGGAGTTGGCTGTGCCATAAAATGTGCAGGTGCCGGCACTGTGATAGGAAGACAATTCCACATCCAGCATTTCTTCTTTATCAATTTTGCCTTGAGCAAATTCCTGGCGTTTGGCCGCTTTTTGTTTATTCGGGATGCCTGAAGCCATTGGGCCAGCCGGGACAAACAAGGCTGGCAGGTGACCAAAACGCAGGGCGCCAATCACCATGCCAGGAACGATCTTGTCGCAAATACCTAAAAACAGACTGGCATCAAACATATTATGTGTGAGCCCGATGGCAGTCGCCATGGCCACCACATCACGACTGAACAAACTCAATTCCATACCGGGCTGGCCCTGAGTAACGCCATCGCACATCGCCGGTACCGCACAAGCTACCTGAGCGGTCACGCCAAGATTGGCGGCATGCTGTTTAATCATTTGAGGGTAGTCAGCGTATGGCTGATGTGCGGAGAGCATATCGTTGTAGGCGGTGATAATGCCAAGATTGATATTTTTACCGGAACGTAAATTGGTTTTATCGGAATCCGGGCTCGCTGCCAGAGCGTGTGCCATGTTGCCACACGACAAGCGCTTTTTCGGCGGGTTGTTTTGCATGGTGGACTGCATTTTTGCCAAATAGGCTGTGCGGTTTTTTTGGCTTCTGCCAATCAGGCGTTGCGTGACTTTTTCGATTACCGGATTCATGGTTGGTCTCTGTAAAGTATTCTCAGATCAGTGAGTCTGAGACAAGTTATTTGTGTTGAGCAATATAAACTTCAACTGGTACTTCGGTTTGATGAATGACATGGCTGGACGGATAGTCTTTTTTATTTGTATCCTGCATGACCTTTTGTAAAATCGCATTTTTTTCTTCACCGATCAAATGAAAAACTATCTCGCGGGTATTTAACAAGCGTTTCAAACTTTGGGTAACACGTTTCATGTCATTGGTTACCGGATCGATGCCCACGACATCCGGACTGTCATCGGATAAGGCCAGGGCCAGGTTACTCGCCTGCGGGAACAGTGATGCCGTGTGTCCATCAGTGCCCATGCCTAAAATGACCAGGTCGTACTTTTTTAGATGATTGATACGACGCGTGGCATTTGCAGCGGCTTGCTCGTGAGTGTCTTCATCACAATACAAGGGAATGAATTTTGCTTCAGCAGCGTAATCTTTAAATAAGTGCGTTTTTAGAAAATGATAATTGCTGTTTTCACCATGAACGCTCACACAACGGTCATCGGCCAGAATTATGCTGACCTTGTCCCAGGGAAAGGTTTGTAGTGATAAATAATTAAACAGGCCTTTGGGAGTGCTGCCACCGGAAACTACCAGTGATGCATGGCCTTTATGTTCAATACTCTTATTCAGTACATTTAATACTTTTTTGCCCAAAACCTGCACCAGATCCTGGTCGTTCTCAAAATAATTTATACGCGTTGTCATAGAGTTATTGTTCGTCTAAATAAAGTGTATTTCTGGAGTTTAATCCCATTCGCGATTATCCCGGGCCAACATACTGTGAGCTTGATTCGGCCCCATGCTGCCTGACTGATAAGGGTGCACCGGAGTGCCGGCTGTTTGCCAGTTTTCCACAATGCCATCAATCCATTCCCAGGACGCTTCCACTTCTTTACTGCTGATAAATAAAGTTTGATCTTCACGAATTGCGTCCAGCAGCAGGCGGGCATAAGCATCATAGGCAATATTGCTGGCATCCTGACTTTGCGACAAGTTCAGTTCAACATCCTGCAAAACCATGTCGTTACCGAGAACGGGTTTTTTATTCATGAAGCGTAGCATTATATCGCTGTCTGGCTGCAAACTGATCTGTAAATGGTTTTGATGATCGGCCACGCCATTTTTAGCAAAAATATTATGTGCTAAGGGTTTGAAAAAGATATCAATTTCAGAATAACGTCGGGTCATGCGTTTACCTGTACGGAGATAAAATGGCACACCCGCCCAGCGCCAGTTGGCGATCTCCGCTTTAATTGCTACAAAGGTTTCGGTATCGGATTTTTCATCAGTTTGCAGATCGTCCTGGTACGATTGAACTATATCGTTATCAATTGAGCCTTTAGCGTATTGGCCGCGAACGGTATTGGCATTGATACTTTCCAGACTAATGGGTTTTAAACTCTTAAGTACTTTGAGTTTTTCGGCGCGTACCATGTCGGCATTGTTTTTAGACGGTGGCTCCATCGCAACCAGGCAAAGTATTTGTAATAAATGATTTTGCACCATGTCCTTGAGTGCGCCTGTTGCATCATAAAACTCTTTGCGTTTCTCAACGCCAACTGTTTCTGCAACGGTTATTTGCACACTGTCAATGTATTCCGCGCGCCATAATTTGCTGAAAAACAGATTGGCAAAGCGCAGAGCAAACAGATTCTGGATGGATTCTTTGCCGAGGTAGTGATCAATGCGGTAGATCTGTTTTTCGTCAAAGACCACATTCAATTCTTTATCTATCGTAAGGAAACTGTCGCGGTCCTCACCTAATGGTTTTTCTACAATGATACGAGTACGCTCATTGGCTAATCCTGCTTCACCCAAGGCTTTGGCGATTCCACCGAACACAAAGGGTGGTACCGCCAGATACACGATCAAAACATCATCGGGGCCGGCAGCCAGACTCTTTTTATAGGCCAGCAGGGCATTGGCATCTGTGGCGTCACCAGTGTGATAGCCAAGTTTGGACGCAAAAGTATTCCAAACCTGATCTTCCAGAGTGTATTTATTTTTGAGTTTTTCCCGTACCTTGATTTGTAGGTCCTCGGGACTATGACTGGTTCTAGCCATCGCAGTAATGGAGCCGATATTGCCTAAATGTTGAGCAGCTTCAAGGCTGTAAAGCGCAGGATAAAGTTTGCGCAATGCCAAGTCACCGTCACCGCCGATTATGAGAATATTTATAGTCATTTTGGATTTAGTATTGATTTTGTTTAAAAAACAGGAGCTTAATTCTAACGGTCAGGTCCACATTAGTACCAGTAAAAATGTCTTGTGGACATTTCTATTTTGACAACGCTGTCATTATATTGATATATTGCTCGTCTGGGTAAAAAACTTAAATAATTGAAATATTGACCTGCAACTAGACAGCGTTGTAACGAAATCCGGCATCGATAAAGCAATACATTCAAATTGCCTACTAAATATATTAAATAAGCTCGGGAGAGAGCATGGCACTATCTAATCTAGATATAGGCATTGTTGTTGTCTACATTATTGGTTTGATTTGCCTGGCCCTATGGGTGTCACGCGAAAAGCCAGGTCACCAAAAAGACACTTCCGATTATTTCCTGGCTGGTCGTTCATTACCCTGGTGGGCGGTAGGCGCCTCCCTGATCGCGGCCAATATCTCCGCTGAACAAATTATCGGAATGTCGGGCTCAGCCTATGCGGTCGGACTTGCGATCGCAACTTACGAATGGACAGCCGCAATCGCTCTAATTGTGATGGCGAAATACTTTCTGCCGATATTCCTGGAAAAACAAATTTACACCATGCCCGAATTTTTGGAAAAAAGATTCGATAACAATGTGCGTACGGTATTGGCCTTGTTCTGGTTGGCGGTTTATGTGTTTGTGAACTTGACCGCGGTATTGTGGCTTGGCTCATTGGCCATTAATAGCTTAACCGGATTCGACCTGACCTATGGACTGATCGCATTGGCTTTAATTACTCTGTCGTATTCGATTTACGGTGGTTTAAAAGCGGTTGCCTTAACCGATATTATTCAAGTGGTGTTGTTGATCATCGGGGGAATTGCCGTGACCTTTATTTCCCTAAACAAGATCAGTGATGGCGCGGGTGTGGTGCAGGGCTTTAATATGTTGTGGGAGCAGATTCCCGGGCACTTTAATATGATCCTGGAAAAAGGCCACCCAAGTTACAAAGACTTACCCGGTTTGTCAGTTTTATTAGGCGGCTTGTGGATCGCGCATTTTGCTTATTGGGGCTTCAATCAATACATTACCCAACGCGCCCTGGCGGCAGAGAACATCGGTGAGGCGCAAAAGGGTGTGATGTTTGCCGCCTATTTAAAACTTGTGATTCCGTTCATTGTTGTGGTTCCGGGTATTGCGGCTGCGATTATTTTCCCGACCCTGAATAAACCCGATGAAGCCTATCCGGCCATGATGAGCTTGTTACCAAGCGGTTTATTGGGTTTGACCTTTGCGGCATTAATCGCTGCGATCGTTTCTTCATTGAGTTCGATGTCCAACAGTATCAGTACCATTTTCACCATGGACATTTACAAGAATTTTTCCAACAAAGACCACAGTCAAAAAGAATTGGTCACCGTTGGGCGGATTGCCAGTTTTACCGCTATGTTGATCGCCGTGATCGCGGCCAAGCCATTATTAGGTTCACTGGATGAAGTATTCCAGTACATCCAGGAGTACACCGGGTATTTTACGCCGGGTATTTTACTGATCTTTTTAATGGCCCTGTTCTGGAAAAAGGCAACCTCAATGGCTGCTTTGGTCGCTGCCGTAGGATCTTTTGCTTTATCGGTATGCATAGCCAAATTCTATCCGGAACTTCCGTGGATGGATCGCATGGGCATCGTATTTATAGCGTCGGCTTTAATGGCGGTTGTTGTGGTCATGTTACAAGGCTTTAAAGATCATCCGAAAGCGGTCGATCTCAAGGCCATGAATTTTAAAACCTCTAGAGTTTTTAACATAAACACCATGGTTATTTGCCTGGTCTTGATTGTGTTCTATAAAACGTGGTGGTAAGACAAAGCAAGTTTTTAACCATGCTACCTAAGAAAATATTTACATTCATTACGCTTATCGGACTGATTTTTTATCTTATTGGTTGTAGTGATGAGAATAGCTCTAATTCATTTAATCAAAGCGAAAATGGTGAAAAACTGGTGATTGGCAGTCAAGCCCAAGATGAATTTTGGCCCAAAAGTAAAACGCTAATTGCGTCTGATGAAGACCGAATCCAGTCTTTGCTTGCTAACATGAGTATCGAAGATAAAGTTGGGCAATTGGTGATGGGTGAAATTCGCCATTTAACACCAGAAGAGGTCAATAAATATAAATTGGGTGGTGTGCTCAATGGTGGCGGCGCCTTCCCCAATAATAATAAGCACGCCAGCGCTGCTGAGTGGCTGGATCTGGCCGATGCGTTTTATCAGGCGTCTATTGATCGTAAAGATGATGCGCCAAAAATTCCTATACTCTGGGGCACTGATGCCGTGCATGGAAACAGTAATGTATTTGGTGCCACCATGTTTCCCCACAATATTGGATTGGGTGCGACGCGTAATCCAGCTTTGATGAAGCAACTGGGAGCGGTGACGGCGGCAGAAGTTTCGGCCACAGGTCTGTACTGGACCTTCGCACCTACTGTGGCAGTGCCCCGCGATGATCGCTGGGGCAGAACCTATGAGGGTTTTTCCGAAGACCCGGCAATTGTTGCAGAATTATCTGCGGCTATGATCGAAGGATTGCAGGGCTCATTGAATAAAGACTACCTTGATCACAAGCATATTCTGGCAACCGCCAAGCATTTCATCGGTGATGGCGGAACACAAAACGGCATTGATCAGGGCAATACTCTGGTCGACGAGCAAACATTGAGTTCAGTGCATGGTGCCGGTTATTTTTCTGCAATGGATATGGGTATCCAAACGGTCATGGCGAGCTTTAATAGCTGGCAGGGGAACAAGATTCACGGTGACCATTATCTGTTGACCGAAGTACTGAAAAACAAAATGGGATTTGACGGCTTTGTGGTTGGTGACTGGAACGGGCATGGACAAGTGCCAGGCTGCAGTAATGGCAGCTGCGCAAAAGCCATCAATGCCGGTGTGGACATGATCATGGTTCCTGAAGATTGGGAGGACGTGTATCAAAACACCTTAAAACAAGTCAAAAGTGGTGAAATTTCCAGTGCAAGATTGAACGATGCGGTTTCACGAATCTTGCGCGTGAAACTTCGTATGGGCATGCTGGATGATACAGGCCCCAAGAGTCGGGCCGGAGCCGGCGACCAGTCATTACTCGGTCACCCCGAACATCGCAAGATCGCAAGACAAGCGGTACGTGAATCCCTGGTACTTTTGAAAAACAATGCTCAAACACTACCGCTATCTCCAAACGCAAATGTTCTGGTCGCAGGGGCTGCCGCCAAAGAAATTTATAATCAAACCGGTGGATGGAGCATGACCTGGTTGGGCTCTGAAACCACACTGGATGATTTCCCAGGAGCCACGCGAATTGTTGATGCTATTGAACAATCAGTGACACAGGCGGGGGGGGACTTTGAGTTCAATGAAAAGGGTGAATATCAAAACAAGCCAGATGTGGCGATAATAATCCTTTCCGAACCACCTTATGCCGAAGGCCCAGGCGACCGCCCGCATTTGGCTTTTAGCCCTGATAATCGCGAGCACCTTGCTGTTATGAAAAAACTGCAAGCTGATGGTGTTCCGGTTGTCACGGTTTTTCTCTCGGGGCGTCCGATGTGGGTCAATGCAGAGTTAAATGCCTCAGATGCTTTTGTCGCGGCCTGGTTGCCTGGAACCGAGGGCCAAGGTGTTAGTGATGTTTTGTTTTGTTCAACGGATAATCATTCAGACTGTGATTTCAAAGGCAAATTGGCTTTTTCCTGGCCTAAATTACCGGATCAAGGTCCGTTAAATATTAATGATGCAAAATATGAGCCATTGTTTGAGTTTGGTTATGGCCTGAAATATGGGGATTCAATTGAGTTAGGAGAATTCTCTGAAGAATCCGATCTGGCACAAGCGTCAGCAATCGGGACAGTTTTGCTAAAAGGGCGCGCGTTTCCGCCATTCAAGCTTGTGATTAAAGAACAGGATAAGGCGCCAATTCTGGCGAATTCGTCGCTCGCGAAATCCGGAAATACCGGAGTGCAAACGCAAGTCTTTGACTGGAAACTTCAAGAAGACGCTCAGCGCATCCATTTTTCAGGCTCGGGTTTACATAGCTGGAAATTACAGGCCGACAATATGATCAGTTGGCAAACTGAATCAGACCAAGGAGCTTTGTTGGCGATGGAAATCCGGGTGCCGACCCGTTCTGCCAAGCCAATTTTTGCAGTGATTGAAAATCCTGCCGGTTGGAAAGGCAGTTTGAACATAAGCGAGCAACTCTCTGCAGAAAGTTTTACCCAGTGGCAAAGATTTGCCATACCATTAGCGTGTTTTGAAAAACGCGGTGCAGATCTTGGCCGAATATCCACACCTCTGACCCTTCAAAGTGATGGAGATTGGACCATTGAGGTCTCAAACATTCGAATTGTTGCCAATGCTGATGGCATGCAGCAATACAATTGTGATTAAGCAAGGATAATTTTAATACGGAATAATTATGCAGAAAGTTACAATTCAAACTGTTGCTGATCGTGCCAATGTGTCGATCAAAACAGTTTCCCGTGTTATTAATAAAGAAACCGGGGTGCGTGATACTACCCGTGACAAGGTGCGTGCTGCTATCCAGGAATTGGGGTACGAACCCAGTCCTGCTGCACGTGCGCTGGCGAGTAATAGTTCTAAACTGATTGGCCTGATCTACGATAACCCGAGTGCTGCATATATCACATTTGTGCAAGACGGCGCCCTGAAAGCCTGTTATGAGAATGGATACAATATTGTAATTCACCCGTGTGAGTTCTCGACTGTAGGCCTTACTGAAGAATTAATTACAATGGTTCAGCGCTCCAGACTGGATGGACTGCTTTTGACACCGCCGTTAACCGACAATCAGGAATTGATCGAGGCTTTGCTGGAGAAAAAAATTCCAATCGCGAGTATTGCGCCATCTAAAACCAGTCAGGAATACTCATCAGTCTCCTGTAATGACGCAGAAGTGGTTTATGATATTACCAATTACCTGATCAAGTCTGGTCATTCCAAGATCGGTTTTATCAAGGGTCATACACAACATGGAGCAGCGCTTAAACGCTACAACGGTTATGTAAGGTCATTGAAGTCTGCAAATATTGCTTTCGAAAAAGATTATGTTGTGCAAGGTGATTTTTCCTTTGCATCCGGCGTCATCGCAGCACGCAAGTTGCTTAGATTACAAGATCGACCAACAGCAATTTTTGCCGCCAATGATTATATGGCAGCCGGGGTTGTCAGGATTGCCAATGAATTGGGAATTTCTGTGCCGGATGAACTCGCTGTTGTTGGTTTTGATGATGCGCCGGTTTCCAGACAGATCTGGCCCTCTTTGTCCACTGTCAAACAACCGGTGTCACAAATGGCCGAAGCAGCGGCGAATTTACTAATCGCAAAAATCAAAGATCCGGCATTAAAACCGGAACATCAGATCTATAAAGCGGAATTACTCATCCGGGAATCAACTTGATGTTATCCATCCAGGGCAACAATATTCCTGACACGGCAATTAAGATCGTAGGTGATATCGGTGGTACCAATGCACGCTTTGCGTGTGTGACCGACGAGGGGAATTTTTATCACAAGGTCAAGATCTACCCTTGTGCCGATTTTCCCAATATCGATGATGCATTGGAAATGTACATCGATCATTTACGCTCCCTGTCGGTTGATGGCATAGTAAATTTGCAAGAAGTATGTCTGGCGATTGCAGGACCTGTCTACCACGACATTATCGACTTACCGAATAACCATTGGGTGTTCAGTCGCACCAAACTACAGCGCGTTATCGGTGTGCCAGTTCAGGTAATTAATGATTTCACTGCACAAACATTGTCTCTGGATTTATTGGCTGAAGATGAATTGATCTGGTTTGATGATATGCGTCCTAGCCCACGCGGTATCCGTACCGTCATAGGACCGGGAACCGGTCTCGGCATCGCGATCCAGACGCCAAATGGTGAAATTATCCCTTCCGAAGCCGGGCATATTGCCTTTGCACCCCGTAACAAACATCAAGTGGATATTTTAAATTTACTTTGGCAGCGATATTCACGGGTCTCGGTTGAAAGGATTCTTTCGGGTGGCGGGATAGAGAATCTTTATTGGGCTAACAGTAGTCTGGATGGCAGGGAAAAGAACATTGATGCTTCCGATATTATCGGACTGGTTAACCGAAATGATCCCATAGCAGAAAAAACCCTGGACGATTTTTTCAGGATTCTGGCGTGTTTTTGTGGTGATATGGCCATGACCGCCTGGTCGACCGGCGGAGTGTATTTATCCGGCGGGATTTTGCCAAAGTTACAAGAATTTCTGGATATGAAAACATTTCGTGAACGATTTCAGGACAAAGGCCGCTTCACAGAATTCTGCCGCACAGTACCAATAGCCTTGGTCAAGGCCGAACAACCCGGCTTGCTTGGATGTGTTGCAGCAGTGCAAAAAAACCAGGAAAGTTGATTAGTTATTGTTTGGCTTGTAAATACTTTTCAAGTTTTAATGTATCACTGACAAATCCGCGTATACCCTGAGCGAGTTTCTCGGTTGCCATGGCGTCTTGGGCGTTACTGAATCGAAACTCAGCCTCACTTTCTATTACACGCTTATCTGATCGATCGGATCTTTCCGGTGACAAACGGCGTTCCAGTTGACCGTTGTCTTCACTCAGTTGTTGTAATAATTGCGGACTGATGGTGAGCCGGTCACAACCCGCGAGCGCTTCAATTTCACCGGTGTTTCGAAAACTGGCTCCCATGACCACCGTATTAAAGCCTTGTTGTTTGTAATAGTTATAAATTCGAGTAACGGATAGGACGCCCGGGTCTTCAAGCGCCGGGTAAGACTCTTTGCCAGTTTCCTTTTTGTACCAGTCGAGTATACGGCCCACAAAAGGCGAGATTAAAAATACCCCGGCTTCTGCACAGGCGGCGGCCTGGCTAAAACTGAAGAGTAAAGTGAGGTTGCAGTTAATGCCTTCTTTTTCCAATTCTTCCGCAGCCCGTATGCCTTCCCAGGTGGAGGCAAGTTTAATCAGTATTCGCTCTTTACCGAACCCCGCTTGTTCGTACATGTTGATAAGACGTCTGGCTTTAGCCATGGAGGCTTGTTGGTCAAATGACAAACGCGCATCAACTTCGGTAGAAACACGACCGGGAACAATATTCAAAATTTCACTACCGATCGAAACCGCAAGTTTGTCCAGGCACGCATCCAGCATGTCTTGATTACTGCCATTTTGGGTTTTTGCGAATTCGATGGCATTTTTTACCAGGCCTGCGTATTGCGGCATCTGGGCCGCCTTGAATAACAGCGAAGGATTGGTGGTTGCGTCTTGTGGTTGATAACGGCGAATGGCTTCGATATCACCGGTATCTGCAACTACGTCTGTCATGGATCTTAATTGTTCGAGTTTATTGCTCATGGTCAGTTGGTGCTCTGGAAAAAAGTGCCAGTATTATAATTAGTATTTGTTGACTTGGTGAAGCAGTTGTAAAAAGCATCTTTTAAGAATAACGACAAACTTCAGTGTCTTTATCAGGCATAAATTGGCAAAATGCTTGGCTAAAAGCTTCCAATTTGTTGTGAAAAAACAACGAATTTGCAATTTTATGGCTTTCTTGCAATAAACAGTTGACAGCGTTGTCATTTTGGGGGAAACTTTGTCTACTAATATTTGATAAGGCTGTATTTCTGTCGAGAATATGTAGCAGGATGCTAATTAACTTGCTCAGTAGAAGTGTAGCCAAGCAGATTATAAATTTATAAGCAATTCTCATTTACCCAGGGTGGAGATCCAAATGAAAAAAACCAATAAGTTACTCAGCGTAGCCGTTGCAACCGCAATGGGTCTGAGTGTGAACGTTAGCGCACAAGACGGCGCAGAAGAGGTAACCGAAGAAGTTGTAGTAACTGGTATTCGAAGTTCATTAAAGAAATCAATGGATATCAAACGAGATTCTATCGGTGTTGTCGATGCTATCTCTGCTGAAGATATTGGTAAATTCCCGGATACCAACCTTGCTGAGTCTCTTCAGCGTATAACAGGTGTATCTATTGACCGTTCAGTCGGTGAAGGAAATTCAGTTACAGTCCGAGGTTTTGGTGCGGATTTCAATCTGGTGACATTCAATGGTCGTCAAATGCCAACTGCTTCACTTGGCGACGGTGCAAGTCCTCCATCCAGCCGATCCTACGATTTTGCGAATTTAGCATCTGAAAGTATCGCAGGTGTCGAAGTGTATAAGACCAGTAATCCAACCGTTGCTTCTGGTGGTATTGGTTCAACCATTAATATTAAATCTGCACGACCATTAGAGGCCCCAGGCCTTAAGTGGACTGTCGGTGGTAAGGGTGTGATGGATACATCGCAAAATGACAGCACAGACACCACTCCCGAGATATCAGGATTTTACAGTAACACATTCGCCGATGACACCTTCGGAATTGCTGTCAGCGGAAGTTATCAACAACGTAAGGCAAGTGTAAACCAAGCTAATGTTGGATGGCGTGATGGTTATCTTGGTGATTGCGACTTTGCCGGAGAGTGGGGTGCATTACCTAGAGCGGAATGTAATTCCTGGAACCAGACCGGTCTACACCAAAACCAACCAGGAGATGGGGATGTGTATGCTATACCTCAAAATGCTGACTACGCACTGGCTGATATTGATCGTGAGCGTGTAAATGGTCAAGTTGTATTACAGTATCGTCCATCTGACAGGCTAACAGGTACATTAGACTATACCTATTCCGAGAACGAGATCGAAGTCCGAAACAGTTCTGTTGGAATCTGGTTTAACCATGAATTTACTGCAAGTGCATGGACGGATGGCCCAGTGGCTGGTCCATTGTTCTATACCGAGATTTTCGACTTCATGCCTTGGCAGGGTGGAGTAACTGATCTGTCTTATTCGGGTTCACTTACATCAAACATATCTGAGAATGCATCGTTAGGTTTGAATCTGGAGTGGGAAGCTACTGACAACCTGACTTTGGAACTTGACTACCATGATTCCAGTGCTGAATCTAAACCAAATAATATTTATGGTTCAAATATGTCGGTTGGCACTACTGTAATCAGCCTTAGAGAGCAGTCCATTGACTTTTCAAATGATCTACCACTGATCAGCTATATTGATAACGGTATTAATCCAGAAGATCCTGCAAACCGTCTGGCGTCTGGTAGCGCATTCCGTAATGCACAATTTAGAGATGATCTTGATCAACTGCAGCTGAATGGTCGCTATGAAGTGGATCAGGACATTTTTGCGGCAGGTGCGTTTGTTGACAGCATTGATTTTGGAGTTTCTTTAATAAATAACAATGTTCAATCAACATATGGTTTCTTGCAAACTGATTCATGGGGTGGTCTTGGAACACCGGCGGATATACCCGATGAAATCTTCACATTCGAATCCTTGCCAGATAAATTCGACGGTATTCCAGGTGCAAATGATCCGGGAATGTTACAAGGATTTTATTCCTTCAACTTTGAACAAATGGTTGATACCTTAGAGCAGCAATTCGGTATCTGTTCGAATTCATGGACGGGTACTAATATTGAAGGTACCTGCTTGGCAAACCCAACCGTAGACCGCAGGATCAAAGAGGAAACTGTGGCGGCCTATGTTCAGTTTAATAATACTTTTGACATGCTTGGGCGCGATGCAAACCTCAATATTGGTGGTCGTTACGAAGAAACTGAAGTGACTTCATCGGCACTAGTGCCGATTCCGGTAGGTACAAACTGGGCTGCAGATAATGAGTTTTTCCTTACATTCAATGATCCCATTGACCTGGATTTCACAACATTGAATGATAAATACCATCATTTTCTGCCTTCGGTCTCGTTTGATATGATGCCGACTGAATACACCAAACTTCGGGCAGCATGGAGCACCTCAATTACTCGTCCTACATACGCCAATTTACAAGGTGGTACAGAATTGGCAACCTTGTTCCGTATCGGCGGTGGATTTGGGAGCGAAGGCAATCCAGGATTGCCGCCAAACGAATCCAAGAACTTCGATATATCTTATGAGTGGTATTACAATGATGACAGTTATATCTCGCTTGGCTACTTTAATAAGAGAGTAGATAATTTTGTTGGTACAGATGTAATCAAACGGGAAGCTTTTGGTTTGACAAATCCGGCTTTTGGTCCTAATGCTGATTTTTGTCGTGCCCAAGTGGGGCAAGACAGTTCTGCCATACGCCAGTGTTTGATTGATAACTTTGATACTATCGGTGATCCTGCAGATGATCCTGTGATTTTTGATGTAACAATTCCAGTTACCAACGACGAGACTGCAACCTTGGAAGGATATGAGTTTGCTTTTCAGCATAACTTTGGGGATAGCGGATTTGGTGCAATCTTTAACTACACAATCGTAGATGGAGATTTTGCTTACGACAATACTAAGTCATATAGAGATAGTCAGTTTACTCTGGTCGGCCTGAGTGACAGTGCAAACTTGATCGCGTTCTACGACAAGGACGGCATACAAGCACGTTTGGCTTACAACTGGAGAGACGAGTTTCTTGCTGGCAATGGTCCTAATCCATTCTACACCGAGGCATATGGGCAGCTGGATGCCAACTTAAGTTATGAGCTTAATGATAACTGGATCATATTTGCAGAAAGTATTAACTTGACTGGCGAGGATCGACGCGGTCATCGCAGAAGTGACAATACCGTGACTTTCTCCAATCCGGGAGAGCCACGCTATATGATAGGTGCTCGTTATAAGTATTAAATACTTTTGAGCTTTATAAGAAAAACCACCTCTTTGAGGTGGTTTTTTTATTTAAGCGGTAGTATTTATTTTGATAAGATGTCCGAAACTATTCGATAGCAAATGCAATAGAGATCTATGTCTAAGCAAATCAGAAATGTAGTGGTGGTAGGCGGCGGTACGGCCGGCTGGCTTGCTGCCTCTCTAATCGCGGCAAGGCATCATGTTGCTGATCAGGAAAATGGTATACACATTACCTTGATCGAATCACCTGATATACCAACTGTTGGGGTCGGAGAAGGCACCTGGCCGACCATGCGTAAAACTCTTAAACGCATAGGACTTAATGAAGAAGAGTTTCTGGCAACCTGTGATGCCTCATTCAAGCAAGGTTCACGCTTCGATGGCTGGGTGACTGGCAATAAAGATGACAGTTATTTGCATCCTTTTGCAGCTTTGATTAATGGGCCATCTCATGATCTTTATCGAGCCTGGAAAGCGCTCTCGGCGGACCGCTCCTTTGCCAATGTAATGTGCCCACAAACAGAAGTTTGCGCACAAGGATTGGCACCAAAACAAAAAAATTCACCCGAATATGCTGCCGCATTAAATTACGCTTATCATTTAGATGCAGTGAAACTGGCTAAAATGCTGACCGCACATGCGACCAAAAATTTGGGCGTTGTGCATATCCGAGATCATGTGGTCGAAGTGGTTGGTGATAAGGACAAAGATATTTCCGCAGTTAAGACCAGGGAAAATGGCAATATTGAGGGCGATCTTTTTATTGATTGTACGGGGCATCGCTCCGTTTTGTTAGGTCAGCACTATGGCGTCGGCTTTGTAGATAAAAGTGATATCCTGTTCAACGATCGCGCTCTGACCATACAAGTCCCGTACGCTGACGAGTCCACTCAGATAGCTTCCCAGACAATATCTACAGCACACGATAATGGTTGGATATGGGACATCGGATTACCAACACGACGCGGAATCGGCTGTGTGTACTCATCACGGCACTGCAGTGATGATGAGGCCAGGTCAATCCTGGAGCAGTATGTTAGATCAACCGGTTCAACAATCGACCTTGATGAGCTGGGTGTGCGTAAACTCGAATTCCCGTCAGGTTATCGTGAGAAATTCTGGCACCGTAATTGTGTTGCCATCGGATTATCTGCCGGATTTTTGGAGCCGCTCGAGGCATCTGCTCTGGTATTGGTGGAATTGTCTGCCGAGATGCTGGCAGAGAATTTTCCCGGTGATCGAACGGTCATGGATATTTTGGCTAAACGATTCAATGCATTGTTCGCTTATCGTTGGGAGCGAATCATTGATTTTTTAAAATTGCATTATGTGCTGAGCAAGCGTGAAAATGAATATTGGCAAGATCACCGCATGTTATCAACGATACCGCAACGTTTACAGGAATTGTTGTTACTCTGGAAGCAGCAACCTCCCGGCCGCGACGATTTTTCCCATATTGATGAGGTATTTCCTGCAGCAAGTTATTTATATGTATTGTATGGTATGGGTTTTGAAACAACTCTCAACAGCTCTCTCAAGCCATTGAAGAAGGGCGAGGTGATAAAACAAATGCAAATGGTAGAGCAAAAAATCAGAACCCTTACGGCGGTTCTGCCAACAAATCGATCACTGCTTACAGCAATCAGTAAAGGAGTCACTCCTGTGAAAAATATTTCAGAGAGGATTGCATAAATGAGCAATCACATTGCATTATCCAGAGCCGAACATAGAGAGATACGTATAAACACGGATCATTCGGTTGAACTGGGGGACGCAGTCATGAGCTGCGTAACGACTCCCAATGAATTTCGCAGTGTGCAAAATCATTATCCGATCCTGTTTCAATTAAATGCCGAACGTGACGAATATCGGACAGTGGCACTTTTCGGCTTCACTCAGGGTGAAAATCTTTTTTTGCAAAATGGTAAATGGGATGCGCGTTACCGCCCGCTGGCAATTGATATACAGCCATTTTTGATCGGTCTGCCGAAAGAAGGTCAAGGCGATCATCAAGTTCATGTTGATATGGATAGCCCAAGAGTAAATTTAGAGCATGGAACCAGAGTTTTTGATCAGGATGGTAATGCAACTGAATATCTGGAAAAGATCACACAAAAACTTCATGCTCTGCACAATGGTTACCAAAGTTGTCCTGCCTTTATCAATTATTTAAACAAGTATGAACTGATCGAGCCACTGGTCCTGGAAATTGAATTACTCGACGGATCGGTAAATCGTCTGGTTGGATTTCACGGAATCAATGAGGAAAAACTACAGGCACTGGATGGATATGCACTCAATGAATTGCATCAGAAGAATTATTTGCTCCCAATTTTCATGATCCTTGCATCCATGTCAAATATTGTTGACCTGGTTGAACGCAAGAATCAGCTCATTTCAAATGACTAGTATAAGTAAAGATATTTTTGCCGAAATTAATCCAGTCCCTGAAGTAATATTAGGAGAGGACGAATCGCTTGATGCTTACTTTGCACAAAGAAAACCATTTGTTGTCCGGGGTCTGGTCAATGACTGGCCATTGGTGCAGGCGGGGTTAAGCTCGGGTAAGGCTGCACGTCAATACTTGCTTAATCGTCATCAGGATCGGCCTTTCGTGATCTCGATTGGTCCGGAGGATGCGGAAGGACGTATTTTTTACAATAACGACATGTCCATGAATATTCAGATGGGGCGAGCCAAATTGCCTGAGATTTTCGAGCGCATGGACAGGATCGAAAATGATGAAAAGTTGCCAATCATGTATTTGGCCTCGATTGATATGCAAGCCTATTTCAAGGACTTGGCTGAGGCGAATACCGTAGATTTGGGCGCACGCGATCTGATTGAGAGCATCTGGATCGGAACCCGCACACGCATCGCAGCACATAACGACTTTCCTGACAATCTGGCATGTGTGGCGGTTGGGCATCGGCGTTTTACTTTATTTCCGCCAGAGCAATTTCGTAACTTATATCTCGGGCCTGTGGATAATACACCTGCCGGACGTGCGGTCAGTATGGTTGATTTTCATAATCCAGATTTTGTTAAACACTCAAAATTTCGGGAGGCTGTTAAACACGCGCAAGTGGCAAATTTGTCGCCGGGTGATGCGGTTTTTATCCCTAGTTTATGGTGGCATCACGTAGAGGGTCTTGATGCATTTAATGTTTTAGTCAACTACTGGTGGCGTGAAACCCCCAAACACCTTGGGCAACCACAAAATGCCCTGAATCATGCCATGATGGCGATCCGTGATCTGCCAGATGACGAGAAAAAAATCTGGAGAGATCTGTTTGATTACTATGTATTCAATAACACCGATGATGTTGTGAATCACATTCCGGAATTTGGTCGTGGCATACTCGATACCATGACGGCGGAAAATTCTTCCAAAATAAGAACCTATTTATTAAGAGCCTTAAATCAATGAACCCGAAAGAGAAAAAATTACCTGAACATAAACTTAAGCGCATCGTTATTGCCGGTGGTGGCACCGCCGGCTGGATGGCGGCAGCAGCTATCGCAAAGACCATGGGTAATGTAGTTGATTTGACTTTGGTGGAGTCGGATGCAATTAGTACAGTCGGAGTCGGCGAGGCGACTATACCGCCATTGTTATTATTCAACCGATTATTGGGTGTTAATGAAGCGGATTTTATGCGCGCCACCAAAGCGACCTTTAAACTAGGAATTAATTTTGAAAACTGGAAAGATGTTGGGGAAGACTATTTCCATTCTTTCGGGACTACAGGCAAGGATCATTGGACCAGTGGGTTCCAGCATTTTTGGCTTAAAGGGATTGCTGCTGGTCAGGCCAAACCTTACGCTGAGTATTGCCTGGAACTACAAGCGGCGTTACGGGGCAAATTTGCCCATTTGCCTGACCAGGGTTTGAATTATGCTTATCACCTTGATTCGGGCGATTACGCAAGGTATCTCAGAAAATTCGCTGAAAAGCATGGAGCAAAACGCTATGAAGGTAAAATTACGGATGTAAATCTGAATCAAAAATCCGGTGAGATTAGTTCGTTAGTACTTGAATCCGGAGCTGTGATTGGTGGAGATTTTTTCCTGGATTGCACAGGTTTCAGAGCGATATTAATAGGTAAAGCATTAGGTACAGAATATATCGATTGGTCGCATTACTTACCCTGCGATAGTGCCGTTGCTATCCAGACAAAATCGGTCGGACCGGCTGCTCCTTATACACGAGCAATCGCTCATGAGGCTGGTTGGCAATGGCGAATACCACTGCAACACCGGACCGGGAATGGGTTGGTGTACTGCAGTAAATATCTTGAAAAAGAGGCCGCAGAAAAACTTTTGCTTGGGAACATTGAGGGCGACCCAATGAGCAAGCCTTTGCACATAAGGTTCAAGACTGGCGTAAGAAAAAAGCAATGGGTGAAGAACTGTATTGCCCTGGGACTGTCAAGTGGATTTATGGAACCACTGGAATCCACCAGTATTCATTTGATCCAGCGATCAATTATTCGATTTATGCGTATGTTGCCAGTTGCCGAAGTCAGTCAAAGTGATATAGATGAGTTCAATCAGCAAACCGCGACAGATATGGATCAGATCCGGGACTTCCTGATTTTGCATTACAATGTGACTGAGCGTAGCGATAGCGAATTTTGGAATTTTTGTCGAACTATGGATGTTCCGGACTCACTAAAACACAAGATCGAGCTTTTCAAAGAGACCGGACGAGTCTTCCGTAAAGATGGTGAACTGTTTGCCGAGAATTCCTGGGTGCAGGTGATGCTAGGACAAGGCCTTGTTCCAGACTCCTATCATCCAATCGTAAATAAAATGTCTGATGAGGAATACGGTCGCTTTATGGAAAGTATTCGTACAAACATCATCAAAACGGTGAACAACCTACCGGCCCATAATGATTATGTCAGACAATTCTGTGGGGCTAAAAATGTGAGTGCACATAACCCTTATTCCAGTGCATGACTTTAAATTTTATCCCGATTTAATTTTCTAAAATTTCTGCAAGCGAAATTGACACCAGACATCGATAGCGATAAAATGACAGCGCTGTCATTCATTGAACTTAAGGATTACATTGTGAAAAGAGTCGCACCGTTCATCGTATTAATGAGTCTCCTGGGTTTAGTCGCCTGCGGCGGCGGTGGGTCGGATGCGCCATCCCCCACGCCAACGATTCCTCCCCCGAGTGGTGGAGGTGGGGGTTCTTCGGATCCTGATCCGGTTAATGTAAACAGCGAAAATCCCACTTTAAAACTGTTTGATAACAATCCGGTGAGTGATGTCAATAATATGACCCTTGTTTGGAGTGAGGAATTTGATGACACTCGGCTGGATCCAGAGACCTGGTTTTTTGAAAAAGGCGATGGTTCGCAATACGGACTTACTGGATGGGGTAATAACGAGTTGCAATGGTACCTGGAAGATAACGCCCGAATTGATAATGGCATTCTGGTAATTGATGTAAAAGAAGAGGCCAGCAATGGTCGTAATTATACCTCTGCACGCTTGCACACACGTGACCGGATTGCTGTGCGTTACGGACGCATCGAAGCTCGCATGAAACTCCCGGCCGGGCAAGGCATGTGGCCAGCTTTCTGGATGTTGCCACAAGAAGATGCTTATGGCACCTGGGCCGCGTCGGGCGAGATTGACATTATGGAAGCCGTCAACCTGGGTGTGAATAACGAGTATAAAGTGTTGGGCACAATACATTATGGTGGCGAATGGCCAAACAATGTATTTAGTGGTAACGAACTTGAAGTCACCATGGACAACACCGTGGATTTCCATGAGTATGCATTCGAATGGGATGTGGATGAAATGCGCTGGTATGTGGATGGGCAGTTATACAGTACTAAAACAAACTGGTCGACACCTAATGCACCATTCCCTGCACCGTTTGATGAAACTTTTTATATTCTTTTAAATGTGGCGGTTGGTGGCAATTTACCAGGTTCTCCGGATTCCACAACTGTGTTTCCGCAAACCATGGAAGTGGACTATGTGCGAGTGTATTCAGGAAATTAGAAGTGAATTCATAAAAATCACAAACTGATTCATTATGGAAACCCGACAAGACTTGAGAAAAACCACATGCATATACTAATCGGTCTTTTAAATATTTTGCTCGTTAATAACAGCCAGTGTAAAGACAGTGCAGATTGAGACATTAGTCAAACAATTTTGGCAAAATGGTTTCTTGTTGCTTGAGAAATTATTTGATCCGGATCTAATGGACAAATACAATACCTTGATCCTGGGGCATTTTGGCCTGGATCCCGAGTACCTGCACGATCCGGATTTTGTGACCCGCTCGGGCGCTGAAGTGATTCCCTGGTTCCCGCAACAAGACGGTATAAAGATATTTGACCGCATACAACAACACAAAGCACTGAACCTCCTGACCGAACAGATTCTAGGTCCAAAGTGGCGAAGCTTGGATTGCATGGTGATGTTTTCCAAACAAGGCACGGCCGGCCAGGCATGGCATCAAGATTGCCCGCCAGAGAATCCTCAAATCTTTAATTTGAATCGGCTGGTATACACGCACGACATCACCCAAGAAACAGGAGGACAAATAGTAGTAGTCAAAGGCTCGCATAAGCTGGGTTTACTGCCAGCTAGCGAATATGACCAGTCATTCGAGAACGAGATTTGTTTGTCGCCAAATAAAGGGGATGTATTGCTATTGCATGGACATTTGTGGCACCGGGTGAAGCCGGTGACAGGTGCTTATAGAGTCTCGACCAACTATCGCAGCATACCAGCTGGAACCCCGGACAATGTCACGGATATTTGTGTATATCGAAATATGCTTTATCGTTTTTCAAGCAGTGAAGTAATTTTGGATCGATTAAATCCTTAATAGCGCAAACCCAGCCTATCAATCATACTTTTTAGTGAGATTTATCAATGAGTTACAGTCTCATGTATATTGCATTGACAGCGCTGTCATTTGTAGTATAGTGCGGTATTAAAGTCGTGATACTAATGCTCAATCGAACATCAGTGACCTGATCTCAATTTCAAACAAAGACAATTTATGGACAAAGTTACCGTTTTAAAAAACCCAAGCAATGCCCCAACCCCGATCAAACAACGCGTGGCGGATCTGATGGCGCATATGGGGCTGGATGAAAAGATTGGCCAAATGAGTCAAATGCCTGGTGGTGGTGATCATTTGAATGATCACCTGGCCTGGTCCTTACGTGAAAGTCGTGTGGGTTCGGTCTTGAATGTGGCTAATCCAGAGCTGATCAATGAGATGCAGCGCATTTGTGTGGAAGAGAGCCGTTTGGGTATACCGCTATTGATCGGACGTGATGTGATCCATGGTTTTAAAACCATATTCCCGATTCCCTTGGGCCAGGCAGCCAGTTGGGATCCCGAGATTGTACGTCAAGGTGCGAGCGTGGCGGCCATGGAAGCAGCCGGTTTTGGCATCAACTGGACTTTTGCCCCGATGGTCGATATCAGTCGCGATCCACGCTGGGGACGAATTGCCGAGTCCCTGGGCGAAGACCCGTATTTATGCGGGGAACTTGGTGCCGCAATGGTGGAAGGATTTCAAGGGACGGATTTAAACAAAAACGGTTCGATCGCGGCCTGCGCCAAACACTTTGCCGGATATGGCGCGTCTGAAGGTGGACGTGATTATGCCACTGTCAATGTACCGGTCAATGAAATGCATAATGTGTATTTGCGTCCCTTCAAAAAGGTCGCCGATGCCGGAGTGGCAACATTTATGTCGGCATTTTGTGATCTCAATGGAGTACCGGCCACCGGTAATTCCTGGTTGCTTGATGAGGTCTTGCGTAAAGAATGGCAATACCATGGCGTATTGGTCAGTGACTGGGATTCGGTGGTTGAATTAAGTGTGCACGGCTTCACCACCGACGATGAAGATGCGGCTTTCGAAGCCGTGACCGCCGGGGTAGATATGGAAATGGCCAGTTCGTCATACATAGATCATCTTGAGAACCTGGTTAACTCCGGCCGCGTTAGTATGCAAAAGATTGATGAAAAAGTAGAACGCATCCTGACCCTTAAATTTGAATTGGGCTTATTTGAAAATCCCTATACCAACGCATCTGACTTTACCGCGCCATTAAACCACGCACATTTGCGTAGTGCGAAAGAAGCCGCCGTGAAAAGTTGTGTATTATTAAAGAACAAAGAAAAAGTATTGCCACTTAGCAAGCAGGCATTGAATTCAATCGCCTTGATCGGGCCATTGGCCGATGACAATTACGAACCTCTGGGTACCTGGATATTTGATGGCGAGGCACAGCATACAATTACCTGTCGTAAAGCCCTGGTCAACATGTTGGGTCGTGATGTCGCGGTAAATTTCAGTAAAGGCCTGGACAACACCCGCAGTACCGATCACTCCGGGTTTGCACACGCGCTTGAAACCGCCGACAAATCTGACGCCATTATTGTGGTAGTCGGCGAAGAGTCTTTCATGTCAGGTGAAGCGCATTCGCGAGCCAACATCAATTTGCCGGGTCAGCAAGAACAATTGATCGAGGCACTCAAAGCCACAGGCAAACCGTTGATCGTGATTGTTATGGCTGGACGTCCTCTAACCATTGAGCATGTGGTGAATCAAGCGGATGCGGTTCTATATGCCTGGCACCCTGGCACTATGGGTGGTCCGGCAATTGCCGATCTGTTGTTTGGCGTGGAATCACCATCGGGCAAGTTACCTGTGACGTTTCCACGTATGGTTGGCCAGATTCCTTTGTATTATTCACACAAAAATACCGGCAGACCCGCCACGGATGAGACCGTGGTGCGTATGCAAGATGTTCCGGTACGTGCGCCACAAACCTCATTGGGCATGACCTCGTTCTACCTGGACGCAGGTCACAAGCCCTTGTTCCAGTTTGGCTATGGCCTGTCTTATGGCGAATTTCAATACGCCAAGATCACCACTTCACACAGCAGCATAGGAATGGGTCAAAGTATTGATATTCATGCCGACATTCTGAATGCCGGTGAGTACGCTGGTGAAGAGGTGGTGCAATTGTATGTACGTGATCTGGTGGGTTCAGTGACCCGGCCGGTCAAAGAGTTGAAAGGATTCCAAAGACTGCATCTAAAGCCAGGTGAACGTCAACGCATATGTTTTACCTTGCATACGGATGATCTGGCATTTTTTAATCGCAATAATGAATTGGTCACCGAACCTGGAAAATTCCACGTTTGGATCGGTGGTAGTTCTGATGCACCATTGTGGGCAGAATTCGAAATCCACGAGTAATTTATTATGACAACATCAATTTTTGATTCGGCTACCCACGAAAAAGCCGAAGCGCTACTGGCACGAATGAACCTGGATCAGAAGATCGGACAAATGACCCAGTCTGAACGCATGTGTTGCACCCCGCAAGACGTAAAAGAATTTCATCTGGGTTCGGTTTTGAGCGGCGGCGGTTCGGTTCCTGGTGAGAATAAACCTTCTGACTGGGTCGACATGAATGACGCCTATTGGCAGGCATCAATGCAGGAAGATGATCAGCATCTTGCCATACCTCTGATCTATGGCGTGGATGCTATTCATGGCAATAATAATGTTTTGGGCGCTACAGTTTTCCCGCACAACATCGGTTTGGGTGCAGCCAATGATCCGGAGTTAATGCAGCGCATTGCCAGGGTTACAGCACGCGAGATTCTGGCTACCGGGGTAGAATGGACCTTTGCTCCAACCCTGGCGGTTGCGCGCAATTATCATTGGGGACGTACTTACGAAAGTTACTCTGAAAACTCCGACCTGGTGGCCTCATACGCCGCGCCATTTGTTAAAGGCTTGCAAGCCGAACTCGGTGACAACAGCATTGTTGCCTGTCTAAAACATTGGGTAGGCGATGGTGGTACGTATCTTGGGATCGATCAGGGCAATACCATTATTGAAGAAAATGAATTACGCAAGATTCATATGTCGCCATACCTGCCGGCCATAGAGCAGGGCGTGCTCACGATCATGGCGTCATTCAACAGCTGGAACGGTAAAAAATGTCATGGGCATAAATATTTGCTCACCGACGTACTTAAGGACGAACTCGGTTTTGAAGGATATATCATTTCGGATTGGGACGGCATCGATTACATTTCCAAAGACTATTACGAAGCCGTAGGACGCGGCGTGAATGCAGGTATTGATATGTTTATGGCGCCGGAAGGCTGGCGTACATTCATTCAACATGTCAAAAGTCATGTGCATGCAGGCACAATCCCGATGTCACGCATTGATGATGCGGTTCGTCGCATTTTGCTGGTTAAATTTGCTTATGGTTTGTTTGATAAAGACATGCCGAGTGAGCGTCCGTGGTCGAACCACAGCAGTTTTGGTGGTGACGAGCATCGCGCCATTGCCCGTGAAGCCGTACGTAAATCATTAGTATTGCTCAAAAACGAAAAATCGCTATTACCTCTGGATAAACAGTCCCGGATTCTGGTGGCAGGCAAAAACGCACACAGTCGTGGTCGCCAGTGCGGTGGTTTCACCGTCGCCTGGCAAGGTGTACACGACAATAATTCCATCATCGGCGGTACCTCGATTTGGGAAGGCATAAAAGCCGTTGCACCGAATGCCACCTTAAGTGCCGATGGTACGGGACATGAAGCCAACCCCGATAATCACGATGTTGCCATAGTGGTGATCGGTGAGTACCCGTACGCCGAAGGCATGGGAGATATTCGCGATGCCGATCACAGTTTCATGGAACCGGGTTCGCAATACAAAGAAGGTTTCATGAAAGTGCTCGCGCCATATGGTGACACCCTGGAGTTGGCCAAACTGCACCCGGAAGATCTGGCCACCATCGCGCATATTCACAGTCAGGGTATCCCGGTTGTCAGCGTGTTAGTGTCAGGCCGGCCGTTAGTGGTCAATCAAGAGCTGGAAAAATCCACCAGTTTTGTGGCCGCATGGTTACCAGGTTCGGAAGGACAGGGCGTGTCCGATGTCTTGTTCGGAGACCACGATTTTCAAGGCAAGTTGTCATTTTCCTGGCCGAAAGACGTATCGCAATCGGTGCTCAACCTCGGCGATGACGACTATGACCCGCTGTTTGCCTACGGATATGGGTTAAGTCTAAGTTAGACCAGTCTCAAGTAAATCTCTCACAATCAGCCATCACAGCGCAAGGTCAGGATTGAACTGGCTTTGAAGCCGGACTGTGTCAAACGTTTGAATGACACACAAATTGACAGCGTTGTCATTTCTTGTATAGTGAGTCAATATTCTGCAGGGAGCATGCGGGAATGCCTGATTTGGCCAATCTCGCGAAAATCTGGGAAAAACTTTAATTCGACGGGTTATCAATGAGCGTAAACAGAATTTTCAGCATACTTGTGCTGCTATCGGTGCTGGGTTTGAACCTCGCCTGTGAAAAGTCCGCGCCGCAACAGGATCCGCAATCTCCCGCCACATCTTCCACAACACCCGCACCAAAAAAACAAGTAACACTTGAGAGCAACTCCGGAATTACTCATATGGATTCTGTGGTGTGGGCAATCAATGTGGGTGGTGATGCTTTTACAGGAGTTGATGGACATTCTTACTTGGCCGACGATGCCAGTTTTGGCGGTCAAGTTGGAAGCATCAGTGCCGTGATCAAAGGCACCCAGGACAAAACCATATATCAGACTTATCGCAGTGGCGATATTCAGATTCGCAAGGCATTAGCAAATGGAACATACGACATCATGTTCAGATTCGCCGAACCGCAGGATATCGATCCCGGCGAGCGTGTATTTGATATTGTTGCTGAAAACAATGTTGTGGTTACCGATCTGGATGTGCGGGTAGCCAGAGACGGCAACCCCTTTTCGGCTCTCGACAGGGCAGTGACCAACGTTGTTGTGACTGACGGTCAATTGGATATTGATCTTAAAGCCAAAGCAGGGGTGCCAATCATTAATGCGATCATTGTGCGCAAGCAAGTTAGCGATTCTCGTCAATGGAAATTGATATGGTCGGACGAATTTGACTATGACGGTCAGCCCGATTCAGAAAAATGGACACACGATATCTGGCCGGCACGTAAGGTTAATGATGAGGATCAGACTTACACGGATCGTCTGAAGAATGTGCGGGTTGAAAACGGCATGCTGGTTCTCGAAGCGCATAAAGAAGCGTTTAATAATGCCGAATACACTTCAGGCCGCATTCATTCTGCTGCCAAGGGTGATCTGTTGTACGGCCGAATTGATGTGCGGGCCAAGTTGCCGCCTGGTCAGGGCACCTGGCCTGCGATCTGGATGTTGCCCAGTGACCCGTTTAAATACGCCACCACTTGTAAGCCCGGTGAAGACTGGCAAGGCAGTGATAGCTGTGATGCCTGGCCGAATTCCGGCGAGATCGACATCATGGAGCACGTGGGTTATGACATGAACACCGTGCATGGCACCGTGCATAACAGGGCGTATTACTGGGTGAACGGCGAGCAACGCAAAGGCAGTGTTAATTCAGTGAATGCAGAACAGGAATTTCATGTGTATTCTCTGGAATGGACCCCCGACAGCATTACGATATTGTTCGACGGAGCGCCGTACTTTTTTTACATGAATGAAGGAGAGGGCTGGAAAGCCTGGCCATATGATCATGCCTATAATTTGATCCTGAATCTGGCAGTCGGAGGATTCTGGGGGCGTGCCGGTGGCCCGATCGATGACAGTATATTTCCAGTACGCATGGAAGTGGATTACGTCAGGATGTATAAACAAGAATAAGGCTGTAAATTATTTCAGGGATTTAATAACTTCAAGGACTGGTTGATAAATTAAAAAAGTAAGTATAAACACTTAAAATTAAATAAATTTAAACAAATTAAGATCTGGGAAAGTCTATGAATTACAAACCACATTATGCGTTGTATTGCGCTATCGTTGTTTCACTCGGCGGATTCGTTTTTGGCTTTGATGCCTCGGTTATTTCCGGAGTGGTGGGCTTTGTAACCACTGAATTCAACTTAACCCCGATCCAGTCAGGCTTCGTTGTGGCAGCGCCAACCCTGTCGGGTTTGATCGCAACACCCCTTATGGGGCCGTTTGCCGACACATTCGGGCGTAAAAAAGTTCTCATCTTTATCGCGTTTTTGTATTTAATGTCGGCCTTTGCATCGGCCTTTGCCACTTCATACCTAATGTTAGTGAGCGCACGCGGAATTGGCGGGATTGCCTTTACCTCCTTGATGATCGCACCGATGTACATTGGCGAGATCTCTCCGGCCGCCTTGCGTGGTCGCAGAGTCTCGATCAACCAGATGAATATCGTTTTGGGTTTTTCAGCGGCCTATTTCGCCAACTACTTTATTCTGAGCATGAGCGGCTGGGACAGTGCTTTTGTGACCAATTTGGGCCTGGATACCAACACCTGGCGCTGGATGCTGGGTCTGGAGATCATTCCGGCTGCAGTATTCTTTTTGGCCTTGTTCCTGATTCCCAGTAGCCCGCGTTGGTTGATGCTCAAAGGGCGTGAGCCGGAAGCACGTGAAGTTATCTCAAGCTTGTTGCCAGAGAGTGAGGTCGAAACTGAAATAACCCAGATCAAACAAAGCTCGGTCACACAAAAAGCACCCATTCTGGAAAGCCTGGCTTTCATCTTTGGACCGAAAATGCGCTTGGCCCTGATCGTGGGTTTGATCCTGGGCGTTGCCCAACAGATCACTGGTATCAATGCCATCTTCTTCTATGCGCCGACCATTTTTGAACAAAGCGGGATTGGCACCAATGCAGCCTTTGCTCAAGCAGTGCTGGTCGGTGTGATCAATGTGATCTTTACCATTATGGCAATGGCCTTGATTGATAAATGGGGCCGTAAACCATTATTAGTGCTGGGACTCTCGGGTATCGCGGCGAGTATGATTCTGTGTTCGTACGGTTTTTCCAGTGCCACCTACGAGATCACGCCACAAAGTATTGTCGAGATTAAAAAGGTAGAGAACATTGAGGAAAGTTTTGATCCGGACAGTTTGAATGCTTTGCTTGGCACCGTGTATCAAAGCGACGTGGCGTTCAAAAACGCCTTGCAGGATGCCATCGGAGTCGAAGCGGCACGTGACCATGAAAGTAGCCTGATCAAAAACAGTGTCGATATGAATGCTGTGATCATTCTTATTGGAATACTTTGCTTTGTGGCCTCCTTTGCCATTTCACTTGGGCCGGTGATGTGGGTGATGTTTGCCGAAATATTCCCGAACAAATTACGCGGCGTGGCAATCTCAGTAGTCGGGGCAGCGAACAGTTTGGTCAGCTTCAGCATACAGTTCTGGTTCCCATGGGAATTGGCAACCTTTGGCGCGGCTTTCACCTTCGGGCTATTCGGCGCATTTGCGGTGTTCTTTTTAATGATGGTACTTTGGATCGTCCCGGAAACCAAAGGCAAGTCACTCGAAGAACTGGAAGCATTGTTCACCAAGGAATGACTGAAATATTCAAAGAAAGCAATTAGCCTGTCTCGATGAATAAAGTTCGCTGGGGCATCATCGGGGCAGGGCGTATTGCCCACACCTTTGCCAGGGATTGTGTTTTTACGACAAATGCCGAAGTCTACGCGGTCGCGTCTCGTGCGGCCTCCAGAGCCAGCGAGTTTGCGTGTCAATACAATATCCCGAAAGCGTACGGAAATTATCGCGATCTATTCAATGATCCGGACGTAGACGCAATTTACATCGCCACCCCGCATAATTTTCATTTAGAGCAAAGCTTGCAAGCGATCAATGCCGGAAAATCGGTGTTGTGTGAAAAACCGCTGACAGTGAATGCCGCCGAATGCGA
>JABDMI010000065.1 GCA_013001575.1 Gammaproteobacteria bacterium | reverse complement strand
AAAAAATAGAATTTATGAGATCCTGAATTGAATTCAGGAATTCGATGTATTAGAACGGATCCCTTGAAGCCACAATGTGGCTATCGAGGGTCTTGCAATGACTGGAAAAATTAAACCATGAGTTTATTAAAAGAACTAAACCGCAGAAACGTTTTCCGGGTGGCAGCCGCTTACCTGGTGATCGGCTGGTTGGTTCTGCAAGTCAGTAACACTCTGGTGCCAATTCTGGAACTGCCCAGCAGTGTTAGCAAGGCGATTTTATTAATGCTGTTTGTGGGCTTTATACCGGCAATATTTTTCTCCTGGGCCTTTGAGCTCACGCCCGAAGGAATCAAAAAAGAAAAAGATGTTATCCGGGATGATTCCATCACCAATATCACGGCCAAAAAACTGGATTACATTACTCTGGCCGCAGCAATCGGGGTTTTAGGTTTATTTGTCTATCAACAAATGAATCCACCAATTGTCATCCAGTCAAATCCCGTGAAACCCGCTCAGGAATCTGCCCTTGCAGCAGACGCTGCTGCTGAAACAAGGAACACGGCCACAGACAGATCCATTGCGGTGCTGGCGTTTGCCGATCTTTCGCCCGACGGGGATCAGGAATATTTTGCCGATGGCATTGCGGAAGAGATCCTGAATGTTCTGGTAAAGGTTGATGGACTGCAAGTGGCGTCGCGTACTTCGGCTTTTGGCTACAAGGGCCAGGAGTCACTTGGAATACCGGAGATTGCCAAAAGATTGAACGTCCGCCATATTCTGGAGGGCAGTGTGCGCAAGGCCGGTGACACTATCCGGATTACCGCACAATTGATCGACGCCAAAACCGATGTGCATTTGTGGTCCGAGACCTTTGACCATACCTTGACCGTCGAGAATATTTTCCAGGTCCAGGACGATATCGCCAATGCCATTGTGACGGAACTGGGGGCCAATCTGATTGCAAACAAGCCGCTTAAGGTAAAAGCCAGCACCGACAGTGTTGATGCCTACGCCTTGTTTCTGGAAGCCCGCACCTTGTTTCGGGAACGCACCACTCTACCCCGCGCCGATGCCTTATTGGCAAGAGCCATCGAGCTGGATCCAGCTTATGCCGAGGCCTGGGCATTGCGTGCCGCGATCGGGGGTGTCCTGGTCGCCTATCGTGCGAATGAACTCTCCCCTGAGGAAACCACACGCAGAACCATTCAGTTTGCCGAACGCGCCCTTGAACTGGATCCGGAATCGGCAACCGCTATTTCGGTACTGGCCAGTGTGGAATATTTTAATGCCGATAGTCTCGGCGAGTACGCGGATTGGTCCAGTATCATCGCCGGACTGTCAAAAGCACTCGAACTCGAACCGCGTAACGGCTCGGCACTGATCTGGCGTGGTAATGTGCAACGCACAGTAGGACGTCTGGATGAGGCACTCAGTGATTACCAAACCTGTGTGAAGTATGAACCCTATCATTCGTCCTGCCGCACCAACCTGGTGTTGGGTCTGGAAGCGCAAGGAAAACTCGACGCTTCATTCAATGCATTCCTGGACATGGCCAGAGACGGCATATTACGCACCGAATATGCCCCGCTTTACGCTCTGGCGCAACGCAAACAAAAAGCCCTGTTCATGGTCTCCACAAATTCAACCCGGTATCTGTACGGCTGGCCGCGCCAGGAAGAACTGTACGCAGCATTCCAGAATTTAGACCAAGACCATACCGAACTGGGCAATGATATGGTGCGCTTTTACCAGGAACGCGGTAATCGCGACAAGTACGCCATTGAACTCTCCACCAGACCGCTTGGGGTTGATGCGGGATTCCGTATCGGGACGTTTAACTGGCAACCGGCGTTCAAAAAATATCGCCAGTCTACCGAATTCAAACAGTATATTCGACAAGTTGGCATTTATGATTTTTGGAAAAAGGATGGCTTCCCGCCGCAGTGTCGCGCGGTAGGAGAGGATGATTTTGAGTGTGATTAATGGCGTCATTGCGAGCAAAGTATGAGCTCGGCAATCTCGCTTTTAAGTTTAGCTACGTGGCAGCTTTAGGAGATTGCCACACCAATTAAAATTGGTTCGCAATGACGGGAAAAAAATAGAATTTATGAGATCCTGAATTGAGCTTGTGCCGTGCTACGACACGGTATTCAGGAATTCGATAAAAAATAGAACGAATCCCTTGAAGCCACAAAGTGGCTATCGAGGGTCTCACAATGACAGTAAGATTTAAGGATTAATTATGCTATTAAGAAGAATAACTCAACCTTGTCCCGTGCGTGACACGGGAACCATTCTAAAACTACATTTGTATTTTGGAGTCCACTGATGTTACTTAGACGCATTACTCAACACGTCCGAGACCAAAACTGGTTCGCGGTGTTCCTCGATTTTCTCATCGTTGTCGTTGGTGTATTCATCGGAATCCAGGTATCAAACTGGAATGCCGAAACACAACAACAAGAATCGGTTGATAGTTATCTTAAAACCATCGCCAGTAATATTGCTGCAGACTTGGACGCTCTAAGCCAAACCCGAAAAAAACGTGAATTGGCTCAGAGTCTTTCATTACGTAATTTTCTATTTATTGCAGATAAAAAGATTTTAAGCAGGAACGAGGTAGGCTTTGCGGGTGAAGCATTTAAACAAGCCCAGGAACTCCATTATTTCAGCCCTAACACCAGTGGTTTTGAAGCCTTGAAACTTTCCGGTGGATTGGACAGATTGCAGGGTTTTGACATTGAAACTCTACTCTACAATTATTATGACTTGATAAGTCAGATTTCAATTGATGAACAAAATCATAATGATCTAATAAAAAATCTTTGGTTGCAATATACGAGCAATTTTCCTGACGGCCTACACGAAGGTGAATTCCTTGATCCATTCTTTTTATCGGATAAAAGATTTCAATCACTACAATCGGATTACTCAGATTTACTGAGTGAAAAAAGCACTATTGCTGTTTTAGAACGGGCAAATGATATAGCTAATTTAGTACAAAAATATGAGCGTTTAGAGCAAATGGGTAAGACCTTAATAGAAATGGTCGATACCGAGACAATGAACGTTTCTGCAACAACTACCAAGCACTTAGACAACATGCATAAGTACACAAGTCGCTTCGGCTATCCTGATGTTATGGTGGATGGTCAAATTGCATTACATAGTTATTATATTTCGGCAACCGACTCGAATAATTTTAGAATTAAGGGACTTACTGCAGACGAAATTGATGAAAGCTGGCAGCAAAGAGCATTTGATTATCAAACGCTTGCACAATCTGATAATAGTTTGCATATAGCATACCCGGGCACGGCCGATTGGGCTGGCGTTTGGATATTCTCGAATTATAGAAATGCATCTGATTCTGCTAACTACAAAACGCTGCAAATAGAGTTAAAAGGTGACCTGGGCGGAGAAAAATTATTGCTTAACTTAGAAGATTACGAAGACCCACATAACGGTTCATCAACACGCTATGAATTAGAGATAACCGATCAATGGCAAACGTATAATATTGATCTTGCCGAGTTTAAAACAGCTGACCTAAGTAAATTGAACTCCCTTGGATTCGTATTTTTGGGGGATCAAGCGCAGTCATTTTCAGTACGCACAATTCGGTTTCTTAATACAGAGGCAGCGCCATGATCTTTAGCCGCATCAACGTTCATATCGAAGATGCTTGTCCTGTACCCGCTACGGGAGCCACTTATAAAGAATCACTGTTAATAAGAGTCCACCAATGCTGTTAAGAAGAATAACTCAACACGTCCGAGATCAGAACTGGTTCGCGGTCTTTCTCGACTTCCTAATTGTGGTCGTGGGCATCCTCATCGCCTTCCAGATCAATGCCTGGTCAGATCGCCAGGCAGATAAGCGGGCTTTGCATGTGGCGCTGGAACGCCTGTATGAAGAAATACAGACTAACATTGCTACGATTGATAAATATTCGAAACGACACACCGACATTATGACGGCCGGGCAGACATTACTTAAACGCGTCCGCGACCCGAAATTGAACAGTGTGCCGATAGAATTGATCGCTAAAGTTTTTGTCAACGGGTTCACGACCGATTATTCAACCAGTGCGCTTACCGCTGTGTTGGGCCAGCAGACATTTCAAGGCCTGCAAAGCAATGAACTGCGACCGTTAATCTCAAGTTTACCTGCGGAATACCTGGATGCGATGGAAGACGAACAGACAGTTATCCAACTGGTTGATACACACTGGGTTGCTTATATCAGTCAACACTTGCCGGTCGGACCCCTTTGGGCATCGTCTTACAAGGGCACAGAGTGGGAATCGTACTTTATGTCTGCTAAAGCAGCGGATGATTTTGACGCCGTTTCTGTTCCTGAGTTTAAAAAGCTGGCGACGACATTGATATTTCAAAACGAGATCATCAACCGCGCCGAGTATGAACGCTTGATCCTGATCGAACAACAGGAATTGCGCGATGTACTCGAAAAAGCTTTGGCGCTGATCGAGGCGGAAGTCAAATAATGCTGCTCCGCCCCATCACAAACCTTGTCCCGTGCCAGACACGGGAACTACTTTCGTCATTGCGAACGAAGGATGAGCGTGGCAATCTCGCTATTAAGTTTAGGTACGTGCCAGCTTTAGGAGATCCTGAAT
>JABDMI010000064.1 GCA_013001575.1 Gammaproteobacteria bacterium | reverse complement strand
TTGGGGTGCACAAAACTGGCCACCTCGATGCGCTTCACCCCGGCATCAATTGCTGCATTGATCAGGTGTAATTTCTGGTCAGTGCTGAATAATTGCGACTCGTTCTGCAAGCCATCGCGCGGGCTGACCTCAACGATCTCGATGTCAGGTATTTGTGGATTTTGACCTTGCATGATGCCAAGTATATCTAGTTAACTGTCGTCAATGCATTAAATGCATGCACACTCGCCCGGGCATTGCGTTGTATCTCTGCCATGCTTTTGTCTGGCGTGAATAATGAAGACCCCAAACCAAAGCCAGTGATTCCAACATCGTGAAATCTCTGCATATTTTTCTCGTCTACCCCGCCAACAGCAAAGGTAAGCGTGGCAGCGGGTAACACGGCGCTCAATGACTTGAACATGTCCAATGACAATGCTCCGGCCGGGAAAAACTTGAGTCCATCCGCGCCCGCGGCCAAGGCACTGAAAGCTTCGGTAGGGCTAGCACAACCTGGCAACGACTCCATATTGAGTTGCTTGGTGGCTCGAATAACCGCGGGATTAGTGTTTGGAGACACGATCAGTTGACCACCGGCGTCATACACTAACTGAACCTGATTTTGGGTTAACACCGTGCCTGCGCCGATCAAACACGTTTCGCCATATTCACCCGCGAGTAAACTGATCGCGTCCAGTGGATCGGGTGAATTGAGGGGCACTTCAATGGCGTCAAAGCCTTCTTTAACCAGTAATTCTGCAACCGACAACACGGCTGAAGCCTGTACGCCTCGCAAAATTGCCACTAAAGGTTTTATGTTTTGCAGGTTCTTCAAAATATTCTCGAAATAAAGTTTGTCTTAAGCGGATAACTATGACAAAAGACTCTGGACTCCACTGATAAATGCCGTTTCGCTTGCGTAATCCTGCGCTTCGATGCCCATTGTCTCCAGGGCGAGTAAATAGGGTTGTTGTAATTTGTCTCCGCTGACCAAATGCACACCTTGCGACAGATCGAACATGGACTGTGCACTATTGATCTCGTCTGCAATCAGCATGCCAGATAAATACGAATACAAGGAGTCGACCTTGAGACTATTGCTCACCACTCGTGAACGAACTGAGAACATACTGTGCAAAAAATTGCATCCGGAAGCAACATTGGACTCTCGATAGTCCTGCAAACCATTCAGGAATGAAGCCTGATCGAATTCATGGGAATCGATCAACGACCCGATACTGCTGTGCATAAGCATTAAGGCAAAAATCTCGCCAGTCATCATGCTGGCAAAATTATGAATCGTATTGTTATTTACACTAACCCATTTTGAATGCGTGCCCGGCAAACACAGCACGGCCGGTTTACCTTCCAGGCAATGCATGGCACCCAAAACCTGAATTTCTTCACCACGCATCACATCGGGAAAACCACCAGGGCTTGTGCATTGCAGGCCGTGAAAAATGCGGGTTTCACACCCTAATACATTGTCCAATTGAGTAAACTTATCTTTTTGCTCACCAACCGAGATCGGGCAATAACTGTATGGTGTTTCTACCCAGCCATTACGACTGCCTATAACTCCGCCAAGATAAATATTCTCTATGTTATATTTTTCCACCCAGTCGGCACAGGCATTTTGCAAAACCTTACTGAACGAGCTGGTGATGTTCATGACCCCATGCTGATTTCTGCAGGCATCAATTAATTCAAACTTGTCGTTTAACAAATACGCGCGGAACGAGGTCGTGCCCCAGTCGACTGCAATACAATGTGCGTTAGCCATTAAACGCGCCCGCCATCCACTATTAACATTTGTCCGGTGATCATGGCCGACGCTTGTGAAGCCAGAAATAATGCTGGTTGTGTGACATCTTGTACTTCGATGCTGCGTTTCAGGCTTTGTTCGGACAAACATTGCTCAATGGCTTCGGGCGTGACCCAAAGTTCTTTTTGGCGTGCAGTCATTACCCAGCCCGGGATCAGGGTGTTGACACGAATATTGTCCGGACCCAGCTCGCGTGCCAGCGCTTTACTCAAACCGATGATGCCTGCCTTGGCGGTAACGTATGAGGCGTAGCCCGCGAGACCCAGCAGTGCGGCATTCGAACCGAGATTGATGATGCTGCCACCACCCAACGCTCGCATGTCTTCAATGACCGCCTGGGCGGTGAAAAAATGCGGCCGCAAATTGGTGTGCATGGCCTTGTCCCAGTCTGCGGGTGAATAGTCGATCAGATCATGACGCAAATCGCGTGCTGCATTATTAATTAGAATTCCAATCGGACCTAATTGTGACTGTACCTGCGTGATGGCAGTTTTTAACGCGTCCAGATCGGTAATGTCACATTGAATATACAGTGGACGAATTCCCGTTTCTTGCTCAACCGAATCGCACAACGCATCGGCCGGATCTTCGGATAAAGAAACAAATGCCGGCTTTGCACCTTGCTGGGCGAATGCGCGAACCATTCCAGCACCGATTCCCGAGCCGCCGCCGGTAATAAAAACCACCTTATTTTTCAGATCAGGAAATAACGCTGTGGACATGCTTTTGGCCAAAAAATGGATAATTTAACAAAAATAACATATTTATATGATTAAAATACATTGTAAACTATGTTTCTGATTCTGGCGAGAATTCTGACTATTTAGCCCGAATAAAATAATAAGCCATTACTAGATATGCACCTGACTAAGCACATCGCTCTAATAAAATCTCTGACGGTTCAAAATACCCTGGGCGAAGGAATCCAATGGAATTCCGCCTCTGGCGAGATTTGCTGGACGGATATTATCGATAAAAAGCTCTACACCTACCAGCCCGAGACCGGTGATCTCAACGCTAAGATCATGCCACAGGCCGTATGTTCTTTTGCCTTTATTGCAAATACTGATTTGATGTTGATCGCCTTTGATACAGGCATTGCAACTTATGATCCTCAGAATGAACAACTTGCATGGCTTTATGCTGATCTGTGTGATGGAGTCACAGAGCGCTTGAATGATGGACGTGTTGACCGACAAGGTCGCTTTTGGGTTGGTAGCATGATGTTACGCTCGGTGGATGAGGACAATCCTGCGAGCGGAAAACTTTATTGCCTGGATAGTGATGGAGAATTGCATGTTAGAGAAACCGGTATGCATATCTCCAATGGATTGAGCTGGAGCCCGGATGGGCACACCATGTACTTCGCCGATTCACCGCGGCGTGAAATTTACGCTTACGACTTTGATGTGACCAGCGGCAATCTATCTCACAAAAGAATATTTATAAACACACCACCAAACACTTATCCGGACGGTGCTTGCGTGGATGCCGACGGCTTTTTATGGAGCGCACACTGGGGCGCCAGTCAGGTTGTACGCTATTCACCTGATGGCAATATAGATTGCGTGGTCAAGACCCCGGCAAGTCAGCCTTCCTGCCCGGCGTTTGCCGGGATTAATCTGGATATACTGTGTGTTACCAGTGCTCGCCAGGATCTGCAAGCCGAGCAACTGAACGAGCAGCCTCGGGCAGGTGATGTGTTTTTGTACCAAACTGATATACGCGGAATTAGTGAACAACAGTACCAAGCCGAAATATAATAACCTCTAAACTTAATAAAAAGAGATTCCCATGAGTGAACGTTACAAAAGTCTGACCATGAGCATAGTCGAACGACTCGGTATGAAGATCGTGCGTGGTGCGTACGGCAATGACAAACCGTTTCCAACCGAAGCCGAACTCTGTACTGAGTACGATGTGAGTCGCAGCGTATTGCGTGAGGCGGTAAAAATGCTGACCTCCAAGGGATTGCTGAGTGCGCGACCGCGTCAAGGAACCAAAGTCCGGGAAGAAGAACACTGGAATTTACTTGACCCCAATGTGTTGCGCTGGTTACTCGAACGCGACTTCTCATTGCAATTGCTCAAAGAGTTCACCGAAGTCAGACTCTCGATCGAACCCGATGCGGCCGCACGTGCCGCCGAGCGTGCCTCGACTGAGGACAAAGAAAAGATCCAACACGCCTTACAGCGCATGCAGGCAGCAGAAGAAGGAAAAGATGACCCGCTGTTATCCGACATCGCCTTTCATGTTGCGATTCTGGAAGCGAGTGGAAACCGCTTTTACCGCCATATGAAAGATTTCAGTGAAACCGCATTACGTATCAGTATTCGCTTGACCAACCAACGCAAAGGTGTACGTCTGGCCAGTGTGAATGATCATAAAAAAGTATTGGATGCAGTTCTGGCCGGGGATCCTGAACTGGCTCGCACCAATATGCAGTTTTTACTGACCGAAGCGATGGAGCTGATTGCCGATGCGCAAGACGAGCAATCCGGGCACACTACAAACTAGAGGTTTTGAAACACACTGTAGGAATAGGGCTCAACCTTCATTGAACCAATAATGAAATCACCTGCAGCCGTGATGTTTGCTGTTTGAGTTTGATTGGAATAATTGAACAAAAATACCAGATTATTTCGACGCACCACACGCAGACCTTCCGCACAACGGTAATTCTCGATTTCAAGCTCGGTACACAAGTCTGTAAACAGCTCACGCATAAAATCGGCATCGGTCAAACACCCCAGATACATAAGCGGCCCATTTTTCAGTAAGGCTGGTGAACCATTGGCGTATGTGGCCACAATCTCACAGTCTTGCTGCTCAAGTTCTTCCCGCCAGCCAAAGGATTGATAAGTCTCACCCTTATACTGCAAGGCCTCTCGCTGTTCGGGGTGCGTGGTATCTACTGATAAAACTTTCACTGGTAAGAGTGTTTGCAATGCGCCCGGCGCGAGGTTGTCGGGCAAACTGAATTCGGCGGTTTTACTGCCACTTCTTGGACCAAACAACCACAAGGCATCGCTGTTTTTGACCGTATCGATCAAATGCTCGGGGATAACCGGTAAGCACGGCGCAACAACGAGTGAATATTTTGATACATCGGAATCAACCGAAACAAAATCCACATCTATGCCCAATTCACGCAATACAGAATAAAACGCAAATTCAACTTTTTCAAAATCAAATGCCACCCCTTGTTGCTCAATGCGCGTGACCCAACGTGCATCGGCATCCGTCATCAGTGCCACTTTGGCAGGCCGATAGGCCGGTGCATGCAAATTCAATTTGGCCAGATCGGCTTGCAGGTCTTTAATTTCATCCCAGGCCCTTGCCTTAGTGCTGTCATTTCTTAATAAACCGGCATGCATTTGTTCTTGCGCAAAGGGAATTTGTCGCCAACGAAAATAACTCACACACTCGGCGCCATGCGCGAATGCCTCCATGCTCCAGAATTTAACCATGCCGGGCTCGGGGCGGGGATTATTGTGTGCCCAGTTAACCGGCCCAGGTTGTTGTTCCATGATCCAGAAATCCCCGACACTCAAGCCGCGCACCTGGTCAAAAAAATACGCCGAATAATCCGGGTGGCCGGTGCGTTGATAGGGCTCGATCTTGGTTCGTTCGCTATCTGCGAAAAACAGATCACTGCGCCCCAGGGGGTAATTATCAAAACTGACAAAGTCCAACCCTTCGGCCAGAGCGAAATTATCCGCTTCGGTATCGCACATCGGAATAAAGTTATGAGTGATAAATCGATCCGGCGCATGCGCCCGAATAATATTGATGATGTCGCGATGAAACGCCACCAATTGGTCAGAAGCAAATCGCTGATAGGCCAGACGATGGGCGGGATTGGCTTCGGTGACGGTTAAGACCGGTAATTCGATCTGCTCAAAATTATTGTATTCCATCGACCAGAACACATTGCCCCAGGCCTGGTTAAGCTTGCGAATATTTTGATAACGATGTTTGCACCAATTTTGGAAGGCGTATTTTGCGGCAGGTGACGCACTTAGCGTGGTGTCATGACAACCGAGTTCGTTATCGGTTTGCCAGCCAATGATGGCCGGATGATCACCATAGCGTTTCACCAGGATCTCGGTGATGCGTTTGGCTTCACGTAAAAAATTCTCGCTGGAAAAATCCACATGGCGGCGCGAGCCAAACCTGCGGGTTGCACCCGTGTTTGGATCAACCGGGAGAATGTCGGGGTATTTATCGATCAACCATTTTGGCGGGGTTGCGGTGGGGGTTCCAAAAACAATATTCAGTCCCTGCGCAGCAAGTATGCCAATCGCCTCGTCCAGCCATTTGAATTTGAACAGTCCATCTTCGGGTTCAATGCGTGACCAGCAGAATTCTCCTATGCGTACCACCTCCAGACCCAAGTCACGCATTTGTTCAGCATCACGTTGCCATAATTGTCGCGACCAGTGCTCGGGGTAGTAGCATACACCTAACATTTTCGTATCCTATGCAAGCAGCGGTTTACCCAAAACAAATTCGGATTTTTGCCTGAAGATAAATTTGTTAATCAATAAAGCCACGGCGATACACCAGAAAAAGTTGATAAACATTAGGTGAATGTAGTGCGGCAGACCTTGAATGCCCAGCGGATTATTCAGGAAAAAGGCATATGTTCCAGCGCCCACCAAGGCAGCAATAATCGCGGCCCAGGCATTAACATTCTTGAAAACCAATCCAACCACGAAGGTAGACAGGATCGGCATGCTGAATATGCCCCAGAGTTTTTGCAAGGTATCAATAATACTTCGCGCTTCCTGGAACACGGGTACCAGTAGCAAGGCGATTACTGTGAAGATCAAGGTTATCCAGCCGCTCAATTTAGGTACATCGGGGTCTTCGGTAATGTACTTCTCATGTATATCACACACATATAGCGCCACCGATGAGTTCAACATACTGTTGAACGATGTCAGTACCGCCGCGGTGATCGCGGCTGCAAAAGCCCCGACCAACCAAGGTGGCAAGAGGTCTCCAACGATCTGGCCATAGGCCGCATCGCCCACATCACCAAACAGTTTAAAGGCCACGATGCCCGGAATTACGATGATTGGCGGCACGATCAACAAACGAATAAAGGCGGCCGCAATGACGCCTTTTTTGGCTTCACTTACGGTAGGTGCCGCCATGGCACGCTGGGTGATGACCTGATTGGTACTCCAGTAAAACGTTTGTATCAAGAGCATGCCGGTAAGCAGGGTATGCCAGGGAATGTCGGAATCCGAATCACCGACCAAAGTTAAGCGTTCTTTGGGGATTCCGGAAAAATCAAAATTGATTGCATCCAGGGCGAGATACACAACCATCAAAGCGAGACCCAGTAATAAAATTCCACTAAAGGTATCAGACACAGCAACGGCTCTTAAGCCCCCAAAAATACTATAGGCTGCACCCAGGGCTGCAAATCCAATCGCTATATACATCAAGGAAAACTCAAAACCAAACACCGACTTCATGAAAAGAGAACCGGTGTAAAGAACGGCCGGTAAAAATACAAATACATTAGCGGCCAGAAATAACAGACTGATGGTGGCACGGATATGTTTATTGTTATAGCGTTTCTCCAGTAACTCCGTTGTGGTGGTGCATTCATACTTGTAATAGATCGGAATAAAAATATAGGCCAGAATAAACAAACCCACCACCGCAGAAAACTCCCACAAGGCAACCAGTAACATTTGACTGCCATTCATGCCAACCAGTTGATCGGTGGACAAATTTGTCAGGGTGATCGACCCCGCCACAAAGATCCAGGACAAACCGCCACCGGCTAAAAAGTATTCGCGATTAGAATCTGCACTGCGTGGCTGATCTTTGCATTTGAGGTAAGTCACCCAACCGATCAATCCGGTTAAGAATAAAAATACTGCGATTTGAACGGGCTCTAAAGTCAAGTGGCACCTTTGTTATGATTTTGATCTGGCATTGTGCTGTCAGCACTCTACTGTAGCCAGGTGCAAACAGCAATATACCCTAATTGTTGAGAGTAATACCCGTTAAGAGTTGTGGTTGCACCAAGCGGCCGAGTAAAATTACTGCCTTGCTTATCGCACTGACAACGCGCCTGGCTGGAAAGCAGAATGAACTGGCTTAAGACATAATATATGACTTATCATATAATTAAAATCAATTGGCGGTTAAAACCTCAAATACTAGGTATTTCATCGGCGAATTAAGCTCAAAAACCATTTTTACAGGGATACCTGTCATGACCGATACAACTTATATTCTTGCCATCGACCAGGGCACCACCAGCAGTCGCGCCATTGTTTTTGACCAGAATTCGAAGATCGTTGCCGTCAGCCAGCTGGAGTTTCCCCAACATTATCCTGACGATGGCTGGGTTGAACACGATCCGGATGACATCTGGCAAACCACGCTAACCGTTACTCGTGCTGCCCTGGAAAAAGCCGAATCTCTGGGTGGTTCGGTGGCGGGAATCGGTATTACCAATCAACGCGAGACCACCATTGTCTGGGACAAACGCAGCGGCACCCCGATCTACAATGCCATCGTGTGGCAAGACCGACGTACCGCAGCTGTTTGTGAGGGCTTGATCAAAGACGGCTTGCAAGACATCGTGAACCAAAAAACCGGTTTACGGCTTGATCCGTATTTCTCTGCAACCAAAGTCAGCTGGATTCTGGATAATGTCGAGGGAGCACGCGACCTTGCTGTCGCGGGTCACCTCGCCTTCGGTACTGTAGACAGTTTTTTGATCTGGAAACTCACCGGGGGTCAGGTACACGCCACCGATGTGACCAATGCCAGTCGCACCAACCTGTTCAATATTCATTCGCTGGATTGGGACCCGGAATTATTGGAGATTTTCAAAGTACCCGCGAGTGTATTACCCGACCTTAATGAATGCGCTGACGACTACGGCATGAGCGAGGCCAGTATATTAGGACGCGCCATTCCTATTCGCGGGGTGGCTGGTGATCAACACGCTGCGGCCATCGGGCAATGCTGTTTCAGCGCAGGTTCGATCAAAAGTACTTACGGCACCGGATGTTTTATGTTGTTAAATACCGGCGATCAGGCGGTCTTGTCCAAAAACCGTTTACTCACAACCATAGCCTACCAGATCGATGGTCAAATAAGTTATGCCCTGGAGGGTTCAATCTTTATTGCCGGCGCCGCCGTGCAATGGTTACGTGACGGCATCAAGATCATTGACAACGCGGCCGATACCGAAGCGTTGGTCACCTCACAAACCACTCACCCGGGTTTGTATCTGGTGCCCGCCTTCACCGGGCTGGGCGCACCACACTGGAATCCAAACGTGCGCGGTGCCTTGTTTGGGATTACCCAGGCAACCAATCGTGCAGACCTCGTTCGCGCCACCCTGGAATCGGTGTGCTTTCAAACCAACGATCTGTTGACCGCGATGCATAAAGACGGTGGCAACCCGTCAATGTTGCGTGTGGATGGCGGTATGGTCGCGAATAACTGGTTACTGCAATTCTTATCGGACGTATTACAGATCCCGATCGATCGCCCGCAGGTTATGGAAACCACGGCTTTGGGTGCCGCGTATCTGGCTGGAAAATCTCTTGGGGTGTATGGCGACTTTGATGAATTCTCAAAGCAATGGGCCGTAGATCAACACTTTGAACCACAAATGACTGTGGATAACAGAAACACTCTTATCGCTGGCTGGGATGAAGCGATCCGCCGACTAACCGCATAACGCTGGATACAAATAATTGATCAGGACGATAACTTGATATGAGCAACGAATTACTCGACATTTTTATTATTGGTGGTGGCGTGAACGGCACCGGCATTGCCAGAGACGCAGCCGGTCGTGGACTGAGTGTGATGCTGGTGGAAAAAGACGATCTCGCCTCGGGCACTTCCTCGGCCAGCACCAAACTTATCCATGGTGGCTTGCGTTATTTAGAGAATTATGACTTTATGCTGGTTCGGCATGCCCTGATCGAACGAGAAGTTTTACTGCGCTCGGCGCCGCACATCATCTGGCCATTGCGTTTCATCTTGCCGCACCACAAAGAATTACGCTCTGCATTCATACTGCGCGCCGGCTTGCTTATTTATGACAATCTGGGCGGACGCAAAGAATTACCGGCCACCAAAACACGCAATTTGCGTACACACAAAACCGGTAAACCCCTGGACCCCAAACTGCGCAAGGGTTTTGAATATTCGGATTGCTGGGTCAATGACGCCCGCCTGGTAGTACTCAATGCTTTGGATGCCCACGAGCGTGGTGCAGTCATTAAAACCCGCACAGAATTTGTGTCTGCCAAACGCGCACAAGGCGTCTGGGAGATTGTGTACAAAGATGAGCTGGGTGAACAAGTGGTGCGTGCACGCGCCATGATCAATGCCGCTGGCCCCTGGTTATCGCTCACTGATGACGAGATCAAGGATTCCAAACCGGCCACGATACCGGTGCGCTTGATCAAAGGCAGTCACATTATTGTGAACCAGGTATACGAAGGCAAACACGCGTATATTTTTCAGCACCCGGACGGTCGGATTGTTTTTACCATTCCGTACGAAGGAAAATTCACCCTGATCGGTACCACTGAAGCCGAACTGGAAGGTCGCATTGAAGACGCAAAAATTTCGGAAAAGGAGATTGAATATTTATGTGATCTGGCGAGTAAATATTTTGTTACTAAAATAAGCCCCGACGATGTGGTGCACACCTATTCCGGGGTGCGTGGGCTTAAAGACGAAGATGAAGACGCCTCGGAAGTCAGTCGCGACTACGAATTAAACCTGGACAATGTTGACGATCAGGCACCCTTATTAAGTGTGGTGGGTGGCAAAATAACCACCTTCCGGCGCCTGGCCGAAGACGCCATGGAAATTCTATGCCCCATTTTGGGTAATGAAATGTCTAACTGGACCGAAGACGCCTTTTTACCTGGCGGAGATCTTGGCGGCATGACGATCAAGAAATTTCTTAAAACCAAACACAAACGCTATCCCTGGTTTAGCAAAGAAGAAATGCTCAGACTCTGTCAGGCCTATGGTTCACGCATCGACGAGGTATTACGTAAGGCGAAAAGCAAACAGGAACTTGGACGGGATTTCGGGGCCGGGTTTAGCGAAGCCGAATTGCAATACTTGATCAAGACCGAGTGGGCCACACAAGCGGAAGATGTTTTATGGCGCCGCAGTAAATTGCTTTTGCATCTGGACGCGAGCCAACAACAGGCCGTCGCGGATTATTTGGAAAAGTATTAAGATTTTTCCAACACAATAATCGTTGATACAAAATCACCGCCATCCAGTACTTCCACTCTTTCCTTATCGCTTAAACGCGACGGCGATGCATCCGAGTTTTGGGTGGTGCTGACCAAGGGCAAGTCTAAACCGGCTTGCATCAAGGCCGATCCGGAATAGATTTTTGTACCCTTTTTATACAAGGCGTCTTGATCCAGACCTCTCAACAGCGCGCTGCGAAATGCTGCATTGGGCTTGGTCAGAATGGAAAAATACCCAATGTAGATTGTCTGCTTATCGGCCGAGATCAACTGCCAGCAAACCTCATTGTCGGTATAAAAGATCCGGTGAAAACTGCCATTCACCGCATCCTTAGCCGTGTGTTTATAGCGTTGGATGAAATTCTTAATGGCTGATTCGTCTTGTGCAACATCCTCTAAGTTCATTGATACGCCACGATTGCCACAAAAAAATCCGACATTAAAGCGGGTTTCCAGGGAGGTGATACGTCCGTTTTGATGATTGGGCACCGGACACAAATACGAAGAGTAGGTTGACAGTGGAAAGATGTGTGATGCGCCGTTTTGAATCGCCAAACGCCCGATGGGATCAGACATATCACTGACCCAGCTCTGGTTCATGTAATGCAACATGCCGAGATCGTGCCGATTACCGCCGCTGGCACAATTCTCAAATAAAATATCTGGATATTTTTGGGTTAAGCGATTCACCAGATCGTACACACCCAACATGTAACGATGGGCAATCTCTCCTTGTCTGGACGCTGGATGTCCGGCCGAACCCAACTCGGTCATGGTTCGGTTCATGTCCCATTTCACATAATCGATCAAGCCACAGGAAAATAACTCATCCAGTTGCTGATAAATATTCTCGACCACTTCCGGCCGGGAAAAGTCGAGAGTCAGTTGATTGCGCCCAAGGGATGACTCTCGCCCGGGCACATGCAGTATCCAGTCCGGATGCTCGCGATAAAGCGCACTATCCGTATTGGTCATTTCAGGTTCCACCCAGATACCAAACTTGAGATCAAGGTCTTTAACTTTTTTAGCCAAAGCCGGGATACCCGATGGAAAGCGTTTTTTATCCGGTGTCCAATCGCCTAATGAGCGGCGATCATCAGTGCGACCCTCGAACCAGCCGTCGTCAACCACCAGCATATCCAACCCTAGTGACTGGGTGTATTTTGCCAATTCAAAAACTTTTTTTTCATCGATATCAAAATACGCCGCTTCCCAGGTATTCAAATAGGTAGGTCGTGCTGCATGGGCGAAAGTCGGTGGACTGACTTGATTTTGAATAAAACCGTGTAAGTTTTGACTCATGCGGTCCAGGCCCGAACCCGAATACACATGCACCACTTCAGGACAAGTGAAAGTTTGTCCGGCTTCCAGTTGCCAGGAAAAATTGAACGGATTGATGCCGGCCAGCAATCGCACATCCTTGAATTCGTTGCGTTCAAGCGTGATGGAGAAATTTCCTGAATACATCAAAGCCGTCCCGATCACCCGACCCCAGGTTTCTGATGCACCCGGTTCCAGTACCGCCATGAAGGGATGATGCTGCGCACTGCTGGTGCCACGCGCGGACTCTATCGTGAAACGCCCGTAAGGGAGTTCATGACGTTTGGCGTCGAACTCGCGCGCCCAACTGCCTCCGAAATGCAAAAGCTCATAGTCTTGCTGTGGCAAGTCCAGACAGGTGCTCATCGCCTGTTCCAGGTTTATGCTATTTGCGGACTGGTTTACAATTTTCGCGGAACGCGTGATGACATCAAAGTCGGCATATATCGTGTAATACAACAACACCGAAAGTTTTTGCAGCTCGTCGTATAACTCGATCTCCAGTGATGCACAATCACCATCACGCGCTGAAGGCAATCCGTCCAGCGGCATTTTGTTATCCAGGATCCGATGCGCCTTGTAGCGCAGGTCGAATATAGAATTGCCCTGAGCATTACGTGCATGCAGGGCCGGTTGCCGGTAATCCGAGCTGCCAAACAAGGGGTATTCTTGTGGCAGATCGTACAAACTGAATTGCGGCATGCCCTGGAACTCGGGCGACAAGGAACGCAGTACGCGTTTATGTTGCGACTGAAAATATTCGGGATGTGTGATCGCGCCACCAAAATGCAAATGCTCGAGAATGCCTTCCTCGTTCACCTGCATCATATAACTGATGCGGGAATTGGAAAGCACAAACTTTTTGTTGTCGAAGATCTGTATCAGGCCGGACATAGTCACCCAAATGGAATCAATAATCTAGGCGATTATAAAGAAATATGGAATGTAATAGGTTTAATCAGTCACAAAAACCGCAGTCGTCAAGCCTGGCACTGTAAACCCATGGGAACTGGCGAAGCTCTGTTTGACCACCTTGTCGATTCCTGTTATTTGTACAGGGTGCAAGTGATAATTGTTTGAATTCTTAAATGAGAAAAATTGTGACTTGTTACTGAAATTGAAAATAACCAGAACATTTTCATTTTCGCCAGTGATGCTCATCACGATCAGCCCCTTCTGTTGCTTTTCACCGGTGTTATGAAACTGCACTTTTTCCAAAATCTGGTCTGACGTGCTTAAACGGAAATGCGGCATACCAGCACGAATCGCCAGAAACTCCTTAAAAATCCCATAACTGAATTTGATTTCCTTTGACCCCACCTGATCCTTGCCCTGATTTTTTTGTATTATGTTGCGGATAAGCGGCCAGTTAACTTGATCTTTTTCCGCTGGTGGTAAACCAATGTGATAAAAATTATCTTGCATGGAGAAATCGACACGATTGAACCAGTCTGCGTAATCGTAACTGTCGCGTAAAAAGGATTTTGATCGTAATAACTCAGAGCCCATATGAATAAATGGAATGCCCTGAGCAAGCAGCACAAAGGACAGGCTTTGATTGTGCATGCGTACCCGTT